>JAYWBY010000061.1:0-2486 GCA_043781115.1 Pseudomonadota bacterium | reverse complement strand
GGGCACCAAGGACTACCCGGAAGGGACCCTGCTCAAAATTCACATCTCGTTGCCGGACTACTGGAACCGCAAGCAGCAGTTCGTCGAATATCGTCGGGTCGACACCCCTGGCACGTTCAAAGTTTTGGCCAAGGTCGTCCGCACCGAGGACGTCGGCAAAAGGGGCAAGAAAAAGCTCGTGGTCGTCCAAACCGTGAACATGGACGAAGTCGACGAGCAAGTACTTAAGTCCTATCTGCAGGACGGTTGAGGTCCCGATGACTACCGCGCTTCTCTTCATTCTCCTCCTCCTCGACATGGGTCTCATGGCGGCCGTGTTCTTTTTGAACCGCCGGCAGGACGCCCATGGAGAGCTCATGGAAGAGCTGACCGAAGAACGCCGGTTGCTGACTGAACTTCGGTCCGCCGTCCAGGAAGAGCTGGAAGCCGCCCAAGGCAAAGCCCGTGAGACCCTCGACAAAGCCATGAAATTGGCGACCGAAGCCGAGCAAGAGGTAAAATCCGGCGGCCAAACGATCGCCCAGGACTTGGAAGCGACCATCACCCAGCTCACCGGCCGCTTCGAAGAGCCCCTGAAAGAGATGTCTCGCAAACAGGGCTACCTCGAATCGCTCTTAAAGCGCGTCGAGCAAGAGAAGGCCGTTCTCCAAAAGCTTATCGGCCGCGGCGAGAAGATCTGCAAGTTCTTCGACGAGCGCGTCTCTTACGAGCAAGTCATCGACGAGATCGAAGACAAGAAGTACTCGGACGCCCGGTCGCTTCTCGCCCGAGGCAAGACGCCGGCTAGCGTCGCCAACGAACTCGGCATGAGCGAGTCGGAAGTTCGCTTGGTCGGCGGCCTCGGACCGCGCTAGAACGCCACCGTGACGCCGGACGCGGCTTTGGGATAGACCTTCGCGGTCTTACCCGTGTTGCCGTCCGGTGCGACGAATTTGGCGTTTAGCCGCTCGACTGAGCCGAGCAGATAGATCGTCCACCGGTAGTTCAGATCCCAATCAAATTGTCCCGAAGCCGTCTGGGAGCTGCTATCGTAATGCATTGGCGCTAAATTCGAGCTCTGATCGACGAGACGCCGCTGGATTAGCTGCGCCCTTAGCCGCAAGCCAGGAACGAGCGGACCCTGGGCGAAAACCTTAGCGAAGTGAAATGCCTGAGTCATCGGGTCATCGAGTTCCACTGTGTCGGTACCAAGGTAGAAGCCGAGCTTATAGTAGTTGTACTGGACGCTGATGCCGCTTCTGGACGACCCGAACGAGTTGGCGGCGAAGTAGTCTTTTGCCCGGATCGCCATGTTGCCTTCGGTAAAGGCCGTGTAGAGCGAGGCATAGCCGAAGTCGAAGCCGAATTCGAGGCCGCCCTTTTCGACGAGCCGGTCGTCGATACTGTTCAGCTGGCCTTGCGAGTAGTTGTATTGCGTGCCGATCAGCGGCGACGTCGGGTCGAAGAAGACTTCCAGATGCACGTAATCGGCCTTCAACCCGTAAAAAACCTGCACTGTAGGCTCTTCGTGCAGCCCCCATGCGAGGGGTGCTACCCCGGAACGGACGATCCGCTGGAAGCCAAACGGCCCTTCCGAATACTCGTCTTGAACGAGCGGCAAAAAATTGACCTGTCGAGCGCCTACGTTGGCATAGCGTGAACCGAACATTGCCCAAGTACCCAGCAGGGTCCGGTTCGTGTAGTACTGCGGAACGGCGTAAAACCGCTGCCGATCCTCGTACTCGCGGACCTTCGCGAAACCGTTTTTCAAATGATCGTGGTAACGCTTGATCGCGATTGGATTGTCGTACGTGATCTGGGGAATCACCGGCACAGGCTCGCCAGTCCCCGGCGTGACGTTGTCGGCGCATTTCTCGAAGGCCAGCGGATGGCGCAGTTTGTAGGCCTGCTGCTTCAAACCACTGCCGTCGAACTCGAAGTGCGGCGGCGTCTTGTTCGTTTTCGACCCCCAGATCTCGTTGCGGACGACCAAGTGGTCCTTGCCGTTGCGCGTCAGGATCTGGATGTGTTCGGCGTTGTATTCGATCGGCCATCCGGTCGCGAGCGGCACGAGTTTGCCGTTCTGATACGTCTCGAGCTCCAGAAGATCCGCCTCGACGTCAGCAGGGACGTCGACGCTTTGAATTGGCAGGCCCGGGAGCGGGTAGCTCGCGACGCCGACGATTTCGTAGCGCGGGATCCTCGTGACGCGGCCGGCCATGCTCAGATAGGTCACTGTTTTGCTATTCACCCGCAGGACGACGCCGGTATCGACCTGGCAGGACCCGCGGTACATCGCGACGACGTCGATCGCCAAGGCGTCCGAGGCGGCGAGGAGCATAAATAGGCAAAACCACTTCAAAGCAGGAGCTCCATCATGATGACGTAATCATGAATGTCGTCGGTCCGCGACGACGCGCCGCTCGCTCCCGAAAACTCGCCTTTGGTCTCGGCCCTTTCTAGGGAAACTTCGGCGCCGAGCGCCACCCATTGCCCGAGATCCATCC
>JAYWBY010000060.1:0-7049 GCA_043781115.1 Pseudomonadota bacterium | reverse complement strand
AAGGGGTCAGGCACTTCCTGGAAGTGCCTGACCCCTTTGGTTTTTTCTACGTCAGTTGGTGCAGGAGGAAGGGTCGACTTCCATGCCGAAGTCGCCCTGTTTCAGAGCCATGTCCTTGTGCGAGCCGACTTCGTGGTCGGCCTCGGTGGTCGACACCGAGCGCAGGTAGTCCCAAGCCTTCGAGTAAGCGGCGATGATGTCTGGGTTGGTAATGATGTAGAAGTCCTCGATGTTGCCCATCGCCGAGCTGTTGAGAGAGGTGGCGGTGAAGTTGCCGGCGCCTTGCAGCAAGAACTTGTTGTCGATGATCATGAACTTGTTGTGGGCAAGCTGGCCGACTTCGCCGTTGGTTTCGAGGTAGGTCAATGGCACGCCAGCATTCTTCAAGGTCCGATTCGCTTGCACGTCTTGGCCCGTTTGGTCGATGGTCGGGCCGCCGTCGCATTTGCCGGTGCGGAGCGTATCGTCGTCGGTGATGACTTTGACGTCGACGCCGCGGGCTTTGGCTTTGGCGAGCGGGTTGTAGATCGTGCCCGTCGTCAGGCGGTGGATGACGACTTTGATTTCGCTCTGGGCGTTGTCCATCGCCTTTTTGACTTCAGGATAGATTTGGCGAGTGATGTTGGCGTGCGGTACGGGATAGAAGACGACGTCGTCCCGCATCGGGATCTGAATGCCCTTCAGGCAAGCGTCGTTCTTTTGGGCGAAGTCCTTGCGCTCGGAGTCGGCGGTGCCGAGGGTCATCGTCTTTTCGGCGAGGAAGAAGCAGAGGTTCTCCTGGGCCAGGCGCTCGCTCGATTTGGACGTGAAGAAGATCCAGTTGTCCAAATGCAGCGACGTACCGAAGGCGGACATGTTGGCGCTGCCGGACGTCCAGCGGGTGGTCGTCTCGGCGGCGGTGGCGCGTTGGTCTTCCGGCATCAAATGCAGCGGCAGCGGCTCCTCGTACTCCGAGGCCAAGACGATTTTCGCGTGATGGAGATAGCCCGTACCGAATTCGGTGCCGCGAGGGATGAGCGCCACGTTCGGCGAACAGGTCGCGAGGGTTTGCGCCGTCGGGGTCGAGATGTTTTGGCGATGGAGATAGACGGTCACCTTGAGCCCGCGGTTATTGGCGGCGTCGCAGAGCATTTTGATGACCGGTTTGTCCGAGAACGAGAAGTAGGCGAGCTGCATCGACTTCACTTTCGGGTCGTTCGCCCAGGTGGCGAGCTCGGCCTCGACGCCGCTTTGGGCGGCCGCGGCTTTGGTGTCGTCGATCGTGCAGAAGACGCCCCTTTTCTTGCCCTCGTGGTTGCACGGGGGAAAGTTGAAGCGGGCTTCCCAGCCGAGGCCATTGGCGTCGCCCTTGGCGAACGGTTCCGGAACGTCCGAGGTGGTCGCGGCGGGAGGCGTCGCTGCCGGGGTGTCGGTGTTAGCCGGCGCGGTGTCGTCTTTTAGAGACGAACCCGATCCGGTTTTGCAGGCCGCGACGGACAACAGCAGAGCTGCGAGCGAAAGCTTCGCCTTCATGCGATACCTCGAGGTGAGTCAATGACGATAGGGAATGGTCGTATCTTAGAATTCTACAAGGAAACCCCGCGTTGGGGTAGGAAGGAGGCGAAGTTGGGCGAAGTCCAAAGTCCTCGGCACAAATCCTGCAATCTCGCGGTTGAACCTAATTGGAGGACGTTATGGGTTTCATCGGAATGATCGTCATCGGTTTCTTGGTAGGGCTCTTGGCTCGCTTCCTCATGCCTGGTAGGGATCCGGCGGGCTTCATCATCACTTCGTTGCTCGGCATTGCCGGCGCGTTCCTGGCGACCTACCTCGGACAGTTCATGGGCCTTTACGTCATCGGAGAACCGGCGGGCTTCATCGCTTCGATCATCGGCGCGATGATCCTCCTTCTCCTCTACCGCGCCGTCGGAGGCCGCCGGGTCGCCCACTGACTCTAAGGAATTTGATCGAGGAGTTCGGCCGCGAACTCCTCGGCCGTTTTGTCGAGGTAGACGGCTTTGTCGTCCACGTCCACGACCCAGGAAATGGGGATCCAGTGATGACGGCCGTCCCTGGAGTCGGACGCCTTCAGGCGGATGAAGTGTTTTCCCTCCAGGTGATCGACAGTGCCGACGTGCAGGCCCGCGCCCCCTTGCCTGGGTTGTTCGACCTGCCGGGCATTTACCCGGTGGTCGGGTTTGATGTGTTGCAGTTCCATGGCTGCTCCTTCGCCGAAAATGAGGATGCATCAGCCGGAGGAAGCAAAGACGGTGCCAGGACCCGCTGGGCTGGGCGTTTGGCCCAAAATTTGCTTCATTTGGGCGAGTACCCTGACAGCACGCACGGCATCTACGGAGGCATTTCATGAAGAGCGTCCAGTTTCCGGCCGCCAACCTGAAGATCGGCGTCGCCGTCGCTTTCGACGAGCGGCTTGAGGCGTTGTTATCCTCCGCGAACCAACTGGCGCGTGCCACTGGTTCGGTGCTCCGCCTCATTCACGTCTGCGACTCTTGGACCAAGAGTCACCTCGCCTCCGCCGTCGAGACGGGGCCGGCGGAGTTGGTGAAAGCGCTCCGTGACGAATCCGAGCGAGTCGCGACGAGGCGACTCGCGTCCCTTGCCCGCTCGTTCCCAGAGGCCGTCGAGACCTCGGTCGAAAGCGGCGACGTGGTGCGCACCCTCGTATCGGACGCGGAAGAGAACGGGGTCGGTCTGCTCGTCATCGGCGCCAGCAAAGGCGGCATCAGCGGTACTTCAATGGGATTTTCGACCGCGGTGAGTCTGATCTCCGAATCACCCGTTCCCGTGATGGTCATCAATGAGGACGCCGAGTTAAAGTCCTCAGCCGACAGCCTCACCTTCCTCGTGGCCGATGACTTCTCCGACGTCGCGAAGGCCGGCCTCGGCTTAGGCTTCGCGCTGGCCACCGCCGTCCGCGGATCGACCCTGGTGCACGCCCATGTCGAAACGTTCGCCGAGCTCCAGTTGCAGCGGAAAGGCACGGGGCACGCGGCGGCGTCGAACGCTAAACCGTTCGATCTAACTAACCTAATCAGTCGCGCGGAAGAGCAGATGATGACGCGTGCTCAACAGATGGCCAGCCTTCTCGAGAGTTCTGGCGGCCACTATCAAATGGAGATCGTCACTGGCGCGGTGCCGGACGAGTTGGAGCGGACGGCCCTCGCCTGTCGCGCGGACGTGGCGATTTTCGGGCAGCACAAAGTCTTCCATCGCCACGGCATGCACGTCGGCCAAGTACCTTTCAAGGCGATGCTGGCCCAAGGGCGGCCAGTCATCGTCGTGCCACACGCCGGCAGCGTGTGATCTTTTCGTCAGTGGCTCGGGTGCACCTGCACCATAGCTTCGTTCTGCTTGAAGAACGGGATCACGAACGGCGCGTCGTATTGCGCCCACCACACCGGCGACACGGCGACGTAGCTCGGATGCCCAGCGAGCCATTTGGTCAGGGCTTTCTCCGCGGCCGCCATTTTCTCGTCGGTGTTCGTGCCCGAGTAACGGCTCACGGCGACGAGGCGAGCCGGCGCCAACGTCAATTCGATGCCTTGCTCCTCCGGCGGCGGCGCTGAATGCCGGAGAAATTCGGCCGGCAGAGCGAACGACATCGTCCACCCGTCGCCCGTTCTCTCCTGAAAGACCGGAGTCGTCATCGGGATCTTTTGGCTCTTGGCGTTGGCCCCAAAGATGTATTTAGCGAGTCGCTCGAAAGCGACGCTCCGAAAATCCTCGGACTGGGACGAAACCTTCGTGCTCGCGAGGCGAATCGGGACATAAGAACGTACTTCGACGCCCTTGGACTTTTCCACGATGGTGAATTTCGGCTGCTCGTTGAGGCGGATGCCGACGAATTCAGGGATGCTCTTTAGAATTTCGGTCGCGGGAATTCTCATGCGTTGTCTCCTTGGAGGAATAGCTCACCATCTCCAAATTGCGAGAAGCATGCCAAGTTGCAAGAACCATGCACGGCCCAGTTTCAATCCGGCCGGCCGCACCTGAGCGTCGACCTTTACCTAGCTTTGAGCGTCAAGAGTGACGCCTCCGTCTACGTCAAGGTCGACGCTCAGGTGCGGACGAAATTTGCGGACCTAATTCAACATTTTACCGGCCAGCATGCCGCAAGCGCCGTTGATGTCCTTGCCGCCGCTATACCGCCGGACGATCGGGCATCCCAAATCAGCGCGAAGTACGTCGAGAAAGATGTTGAGCTCGGCTTCGTCGGGCGGGCGGAATTCTCCCGACGCGTCGTTGACCGGGATCAAGTCGAGCAGAATCTTCATGCCTTGGGTCAGCTTAGCGAGCTCCAGCACTTGCTCTCGGCCCATGTTGACTCCAGCCATCATCGTCCAGGCGAGCAAGACGCGCTTGCCGTTCGACTGCTCGTATTCGCGCAAGGCGTCGAGCACCTCCGGCAACGGATGGACTTCGTTCATGGGCACTATTTTGTCGCGTAGCGCGCCGACGCCGTGCACCGAGACGATCAAGCGGAATGGCCTTTTCTCCTTGGTATAGCGCCTGATCATCGGCGTCACGCCGACGGTCGAGATGGTGATGGCCTTGGCGTCGATGGCCATGCCGCTCGGGTCAGAGAGGATCTCGGCGGCGCGCATCACTCGCGAGTAGTTGAGCAGCGGCTCGCCCATGCCCATGAAGACGACCCCCGCGACGCGAAAGTCGGAGTCGGCTTGGATCTTGACGACTTGGTCGACGATCTCCCAGGTCGCCAGGTTGCGGCGAAAGCCGAGCTTGCCGGTGGCGCAAAAGGCGCACCTGGCGGCGCAGCCGACCTGCGAGCTGACGCAGACGATGTATTTTTCGTCGCCGGGGCGGTGCATCAAGGGGATGCGCACGGCTTCGAAGACTTGCTCGCCCTCGCCTTTGAACAAGTATTTGGCGAAGCCGTCGGTCGGCGAAACCGCCTTCTCTACCAACTCCAAATGGGGGATGCGCGTGCCGCCGCGGACCCGCTCCCAGAGGAGCTTCGACACGCCTTCTAGGCGGTCGGGGAGGACTTCAGCGCGGCGTTTGGTCACCAAAGACTGCAGCTGGCGCGCGATGCGCGGCGTCACGCCGAATGCTCCGGCGCGCGCTTGGAGCTCGGCCGTGGTGACGTTCTTCAGCAGAATTAGCGGGTCAGAGATCAAGGAATTCAGACTCTTATCAAGGTTCTCTTGCATCCGAGGGCGCTCCCGCGTTGAATGGCGGCCCGCCGGCTCCCGGCGACCCTCTGAGCCCCCTCTGAGCCCCCTCTGAGCCCCAAGGATATATAAGGTTATGGACCGTCGCAGCAACCCGAGAATCCGCGCCGTCAACCTCCGCGCCTTGAATCAAAATCAAGAGGGCGGCGGCGAGCGCCCCGACGGCCCGGCCCAGGAAATCATCGCGGTGGGCTTGAGCTTCCGCATGGTCTTCTCCGAGCAAGCGGAAATTTGGACCGTGCGCGGCATGCTCCGCGACGGCGAGCCGACGAAAGAGGACATCGGCGAACTGAGCTTCGTCATGATTCCGGGAGAAGAAGAGCCCGCGACCGCGATCACGGGCTTCATCGCGCCACAAGCGCCGTATCTATTAGGTCTTTCGGAAGAGACGCTCTGGCAACACGTCCGCGCCATGGTCGTGCAGCTCGGCTACGACCAAGACGGTTTCTACGCGTCTCTCGCCGTCGGCGGCGCCCATCGCTACTACGAAGAATTCCGCCGCTCGGGTCGCTAATGCGCGCGCTTCAATTCCAGGGCTTCAGCGACAAGTAAATGTCGATTTGGCTCTCGGCGGAATTGCGGCAGCGCTCGTCGTAAATTTCAAAGTCGGTCTGGAAAGCCCGGCGGCCGCCGAGCCACTCAGGTGTGGCCTGCCAAATGGTCTTCCAAGCATCGATGACGTTGAGCGGCATCTGGCCCTTGTCCGACGTCACGCGCGTGTAGGTCCCGGCCGGGATCGTGCGCGTCACCATGCCTTCCGGCAGTTCGCCGACGGAGTTCGATTCGGCACCAAGGGTGAGAGTGTAAGCGCCGTTCTCGTCGCTCTCGTAGTCGGAGTAGACGGCGATGATGACGGCCGGCTGGCCGGCGCGCTTCTGCTTGGTGCGAGCCTGCCATTCAAAGAAGCGGTGCCAGAGTTTCGGAATCTCGGCCGACTTCGGGTCGACCTCGGCGCTGTTGCGGGTCCGGATCTTGAAGCCCACGATTTGCATGTCCTCATGTCGGGCGACCAGAGTCGGGGGCTGCATCCAGAATCCTTTCTAAAGGCGTCAGCGGGGCTTCAGTGAGCGAAAGCTTGGTCGAGGAGCGTCGCGAGGTGCTGGCCGGCGCGCATGATCTGGTTCAGCGCCGGCGCCCTGGCTTGCTCGTAGTACGCTTGGTCGAGCTCTGTCACGTTGAAATTGTTGTAGGCAGAGAAGTTTTGTTTAAAGGCGCTCGTGTAAGCAAAGCGCATCGCCAGTTGGTACGCGCCGAAAGCCCAGTCCTTCGGTCCCGAGTTGTCCTGGAACCAGCGCACGGTCTTGGCTTGCTCGATGCGAGAGTTAAGTTCGCGGGCGAATTGCTCTTGGCTGCTGCGCGTTATGTCGAGGTTGTCGGCGTCGGCCGCCGATAGCCCGGTTGCCTGGGCCAAGCTCAGGCGAATGGCGCGGTCGAGGATCAGCGTGTCCCACGCTTCGTGCAAATTGGCCGACCCGGATTCGCCCGGAAATGAGATGCCGCGCGCGTTGCCGCCGGCGTCGAAGTTCCATTCGGCGTTGTGAAGCGGCTGATGCAGGTCGCCCGTCATGTGGATCAGGAACTTCAAGGCCGTGACGCGCTCGGCGACGCTCTTGGTGTTGTCGCCCAAGGTCTTGGCGAACTCGGGGACTTTGGCGAAGGAACAGTCGTCGAGGACTTTGGTGCTGGTCTGTTTGTTCGCGGCCAAACGCACGTAACAGCCTTTGGCGGCATCGAAGCGAAAGTGCGTGGTCGTGGTCGCCGCACAGTAGCGCTGGGCAGTGAAGCCGGCTTCCGTCTCGCCGTGCTGGATATTGGTGAAGTGCCAGTGGGCCGTGCCGTCGCCTATGGGGCTTTTGC
>JAYWBY010000059.1:0-2496 GCA_043781115.1 Pseudomonadota bacterium | reverse complement strand
GGGGGCGGAGCGGCGGCCATAGCGGCTCTCAAGTCCTGAGGACACTCTGTCGAACACAAAGGCAGGCATTCTTACCACGAGGTGTGCAGATGTGGCGTTTACTGGTCGTCATCGTTAGCGGTCTTCTGAGCGTCGGCTGCGTAACCGTGTCCAAGGACGACGCAACCCCGCTCGGTCTCGGCGTAAAGAGCGGCAGCCCCATCGGCCTCGGTCTGCCGGCGAAGGGTGGTGCACTGTTTACCGACTTCAATCCGAACACGCAGCTCGGCGTTTCTTACATGAAGTCCACCGTCGATCTTTCTAGTTTCGCGTCCCTGACGAGCACCAGCGATATCGTGGTCGACAAGGCCGTGGTCACCGCGGATTTGCCGTTACTCGATTTTCGCTGGTTTCCGATGGCCGGAACGTTCAATTTCATGCTTAGCGGCGGCGAGCGGCGCATCGTCATCGACGAGCGCCTCCATTCGACGTCCACGAGTGAATTCGTGGAAAGCAAGACGACCATCAACAGCGTTGTGGCCGGACTGGGGGTCGGCAATCAGTGGCGTTGGCGGCACGTTTACTTTGGATTCGACTGGGTCAACGTGCTCGTGCCGCTGTCATCGAGCGCCAAGATCGAGACGACGACGAATTCCAAGGACGTGTCCGACGCGGACTTGGAAAAATCCAACGACGACTTGCTCAAACTGTCGAACGACATCGGGAAGATCACGTCGCTCGGCATCATCACCGGGTCGCTCGGGGTTTCTTTCTAGAAAATACCTCTTCACCGCCGCGCCTGCCGCCTTTACCGTTTCCGTTTTCAGAGATTCCCTCCTTCTTTGAAAATTGAGGGGCGGTGGGCTGGCGACGCCGCAACGAGCCCATTCGGGACGGCTGGGTGAGTCAAAGAAAGAGGAATCTCTGAAGAAGAGAACGGCCGGCCTAAGGTGGTGTTGTAGAACCACTTGCTTGCCGAAAAGCAAAGTGCCGCCGCATTCTCGCATCAAATCCGCTGTTTAGTCTCGGGGCAAAAGCCGCCGTCTTGTCGCCTTTTTGCGCCGGCGGTAAGCTGGCGTCTCAGAACTTTTCACACCTTTGATTCTTGGAGAAATGCATGCGCATGATGATGAAAGTGTCCATTCCCACCGAAGCGGGCAACAAAGCCGTGGCCGACAATATTTTGCCGAAGGTCATCGGCGAATTCGTCGAGGCCCACCGTCCCGAAGGCTCGTACTTCACGACGCACCACGGCGAGCGCTGCGCCTATTTCTTCTTCGACCTGAAAGACAACGCCTCGATCCCGTCCATTGCCGAACCGTTCTTCATGAAGCTCAACGCCCACGTCGACATCCAGCCGGCGATGAACCTCGAAGACATGAAGACCGGCGTCGAACGCGCGATGAAGAAGCGCTAGACCCCTTGCCTGATGCGACGTCGCGGGCTTTAGTCGTGGCCGCCCGCGTCGTCGATTTCCGCTTGAGTGAATTTCGAGAGTCGGAACGGGGACATACTACTTTTCTTGCCGGGTCGCCGATCTCTTGGTATCCATGTCTTTGGCCTACGCTGGAGACATGAGCCTATGAAACCGGTTCGCGAATTCTTGGCTGAGTTAGCAAACGGCGGCGACGCCGCTCTCGCCCGCCATTCCTACGGTGGCTTGAGCGAAAAGCAAATCAGCGGCTTGGCGAAGAAGGACATACCCACCTACACCGGCAAGGTCAGAGACGTCGTGCGGGTCGGCGACGAGCTGCTAATCGTCCACTCGGACCGGCTGACGGCGTTCGACAAGCTGATCGGCATGGTGCCTTACAAGGGCACGATCCTGACGGCAATCTCCGACTTCTGGTTGAAAGAAGCGAAGAAGGTGGTGCCGACGCACCTCATTTCTCAGCCGAACGAGCGCGTCTTGCGTTGCGAAGTCGCCGTGCCGTTCAAGATCGAGGTCATCGTCCGCGGCTACCTCGCCGGCAGCATGATGCGAGCCTACGACGACGGCGACCGCGAATTCTGCGGAGAAAAATTGCCGGAGGGGCTTACGCCCTACGGCATCTTGCCGCGCTCGATCATCACGCCGACGACCAAGGCCGCAGCCTTCGAACACGACGAAAACACGACTCCCCAAGCCTTGATCAAGGCCGGCGTTTGCAGCAAGGCGGAGTGGGACCAAATCAGCTCGATGGCGCTGACGCTCTTCGCCCACGGCCAGAAAGTTTCCCAGCAGAAGGGTTGGCTACTCGTCGACACCAAGTACGAATTCGGCCGCACCCTCGACGGCAAGGTCAAGGTCATCGACGAGATTCATACCCCCGACTCGAGCCGCTTCTGGATCAGCGACACCTACGAGAAGAAACTCAGTGCGGCTCAGGCACCCGACATGCTCGACAAGGAAACGGTGCGCCGCTACTTGATCGAACAAGGGTTCAAGGGTCATGGCGCGGTGCCGAAGGTGCCGGTCGATAGGTTGATCGCGTTGGCGGAAGTTTATCTGCAGGTCGCCGAGAAACTATCAGGCAA
>JAYWBY010000058.1:0-7064 GCA_043781115.1 Pseudomonadota bacterium | reverse complement strand
TCTGACTTGGCAGGACTTTTGCTTTACTCATTGCATCGACTTTGACAGAGAATCCTTTAATCAGAAACAAACGGAGACAACCATGAAAGCCTCGAATCACCTCTCAGCCCTCGTAATCAGCCTCTTAGCCCTCACCGGATGCACCGACAAGCAAGCCGACTCGACGACCAAGGGCGCGCCGTTGATCACGTTAGCGCCCCATGACGCGCCAGGCGCCGCGGCCGCCGGCCTCGGCCTCGATGCAGCCGTCACGGGCGTCGACCAACTCGGCTTCGACCTCTTGCGCAAGGTCCAAGGCGACGCCACGACCGGCAACAAGGTCCTTTCCCCCTACTCCGCTTACTCGGCTCTCTCCATGCTGGCTGCAGGCGCGGAAGGCTCGACCCTAGAGGAAATGAACACGGTGCTCGGCATGACCGGCGCCTCGCACGAGGACCTCGGCGGCGTCAACAAAGCTCTCCTCCAGCAACTGAAGTCTACCGCCACCGACTATTCGCTCGGCATCGCCAACTCGACCTGGGTCCAAGAAGACTTCGACATCAATTCGGCGTTCCGTGACTCGGTGCAGTCCAACTTCGACGCCACCGTGCGCAACGTTGATTTCTCGGGCCCCGATGCCGTCAACGACATCAATCAGTGGGTCACCAACTCGACCAACGGCCGCATTCCCAAGCTCTTTGACCAGCTCGATGCCGAAACGCGCCTCGTAGTCGCAAACACGGTTTACTTCAAAGGCAAGTGGCGCTTTCCTTTCTCGGTCGCCATCACCGCTCCGGACACTTTCACCAAGGCCGACAATTCGACCGTCGAAGTGCCTTTCATGCTCGAATCGACGACGCAACGGCACATCAAGACCGCGAAGTACGAAGCTATCTTGAAGGAGTACAGCAAAGACCCGGCAAACGAAGGTTCGACCGCCATGATCCTGATCAAGCCCGCCGGCAAATTGCAGACGCTCGTCGACAGCCTCTCCACCGACGTCTGGACCGAACTCATGGGCAACTTGACGGCGACCGAGCCGTCGTACGGCAATCTCAAGATGCCGAAACTCAAGATGAGCTACCAAGCTGACAACCTGAAAGAATCTCTCGCCGCGCTCGGCATGAGTTCGGCCTTCCAAGGCAATGCCGACTTCTCCGGCATCTCGGACTCTGAGGGTCTGACGGTCAGCAGCTTCGTCCAAAAGACCTTCTTGTCGGTCGACGAAAAAGGTACCGAAGCGGCCGCCGCCACGGGCGGAGGAGCCTCGGCTTCGAGCATCCCGCCGCCGCCGGCATACGACATGGTCCTTGACCGGCCCTACATCTTCGCCATCGTCCACCTGAAAACGAACACCATCTTGTTCCTCGGCACAATCGAGCAACCGGCAAACTAAGGCAGAACGACGAGGCCGGCACTCCGACGAGTGCCGGCCTCTCCTTGCGTCTTGCGGCTGCCTTTCCCCTACAATTGGGCTATGATCCAAACGGATCACTCCCAAATTCTCCTTAGCTTCGGGGTCCCTTTTGGATCGGACTTGGCAAATCGCTGCCGCCACGCTGCTCTGCCTCACGGCGGGCTGCAAGCAACGGAGCTCCGCCTCCGCCGTCCTCTCCGTCGACCAAAACGCCGTCGCCTGGTACGTCGGCGCCGAGACACCGCTTAGCATTTGCGTCAAGGCATCGGCGGCGGTGACCTCGCACCTAGCCAAGGGCGGCAAGCCGCAAAAAGTTTTGGAGTATACCGTCTGGCGAACCTACTTCAACTGGCTCTATTACCTCTACAACAAGGGTCTGCAGCCAGTTTTCCTTCCTCCTGACGGAGCTCACACTTATACGGTCGATTCCGCCAGCAAGACCGATTGGGACTGGGGTCACGAAGGGGAAATCTATGGCTGGGGCGGAAAGTTCAACGCCGTAGGGTCGACTTCCACCACATTTCCCAATTCGCCGGAACGGGCCAGCAAACAGGAGCTTGCCGTTGCCTTCCCCATCGGCATGACTTTTACGGACGACTGCGACGCGGCGGACTTGGAGGTGCATTTTGGCACCAGTCCCAACTTCGCGCTTAAAACGGACGCCGCCGAGCCCGCATCCGTCCTGGGCAGGAGCGTCCTCTCTGGCGGCACATCGACGACTTCGCGGCGTCACGGCGCGATCATCCTTCCGGAGCACGGCGAAGAGCTAAATTACGACGACATCGCCGAAGCGGACGTCATGCTCATGCACGAATGGGGTCACGTCCTCGGCGTGCCCCACGTCGTCGGCACGATCATGGACCCCGAGGAGCTCGGTCGATTCATGAAAAATGCCAAGCTCACGCGAGGCGTCGTTCCGCCATATGACCGCATGTCGCAGTTCTTTTTTACCAGCCAAATCGATCACTGGCGGGAGCTGGCCTTCTGTCAGAAGAAGTCCAACTGCGAAAACTTCGGCCAAGCCTACGAGGGCACGTCCGCTCTCGGGCAATTGCACGCTGACACCGGCCTCGAGTTTTTGACGATCCCCAATCAGACGACCACCTCCCTTTTGGAGGTCGACAAGAAAGACAGTCAAGTCATCCACCTCGCCAGCGACGCCAATGCCGACCAACTCGAAGTCGAACAAGCCACTGACCTCGTCGAAGTATTCAGGAAACCGGATTCTCTTCACGCACCCAAAATCTATAATCAAGCCCGCGTCGTCAACCGCTGGATCAACGGCCAATTCCTGCTGAAGACTTTGATGAACGTCAACGACCGAGACTCGTCCGCCATTGCCGCGGTTGCCGATTGCCAGGGGCAGTCCTTCTCTCTCTTTCAATCGCTGCACTTTTCCAACTGGGGAGACTCGAATTCCAGGACCTACTTTCCTGCCGGAACGATCCCCTCTGACGTCGGCCGCAAGCTCTTAGCTGATTGCCTAGGCACGGTTGACGACGCCACGAAGTTAAGCAAGACCGAGCTGACGGAAGCCCAAAAGCAGGATTTAGGAAAAAGAGCGAAAGTAGTCCACGACCGTTTCCAGACGCAAACGTTGACCTTGCGCGGAGATCCCGACCACGGAGTAGTCTTGCCTAAGGCTGACACAATGTGCGGCGCCTTTGTCCAAGGACTAAACATCTGCCTTTGGCGAAGCGGCGATGTCGCGGCTATTCAAGTGCAAGAAGCTAGTGGCGCGACGGAGACCTGTTACCCAACGAAGCACCAAATGAATGCTAAGTACGATGCTCCCGAGGACATTGCGGAGTCGCGCTACTGCACTATGACGTTCAATCCCCGGACGGAATTTGTTCGCCATACGCTTAGGGTGAACCTCGGCAAGGAATCGCGAGGCCAAGAGTCGACGCCTTATTCCGTCGACGTGTATCTGGACAATGGGGTGTGGGGAAGAATTTTTTCGGGGACCCTGGCGGCGCCATTAGTCGGGGGCTGACGCCCGCTAAACATAGCTGAAGTCAGACAGCTCTGATGTCGCCGATTTGACTTCGATCCCGTCCCTGTCAAAATTCCGCGCCAATTGCCCGACAATTTGCACGCTGCGCTTGGGCTTCAGTTTTTTGGAAAAATAGCGCAAGGAGCCGGAAATTTCCGCGTCTCGCCACTTTGCCTCGATCAGTTGCTGGACCTTCGCGTCCTTCAGGATCACGAAGTCCACCTCGTGCTTTTCCTTGTCTCGAATGTAGCCAAGCTCGTAGCGGTAGCCGTCACGATCTTCAAGAAAATTGAGGCGCTTGAGTAGATGAGTCGCAACCAAATTCTCGAATCTAGCCCCGTCATCGCCAAGGACGTCGCCGTTGTCAAAGAAGTAGACTTTGGGCGGTTTTACAAGGGTCCGCGATAACTTTCCGGCATAGGGTCGGACGACGAAAACGAGGTACATGCGTTCAAGAAGATCCAACCAATGTTTGAGCGTCTTCGGCGCGACTTCAAGATCTCTCGCCAAATTGCCTAGCACGATGGGCGAGCCAACCCGCTCTCTAAGGGCGTCGACGAAAATCGTCAGCTTGGAGATGTCGCGAATGGACTCGAGATCCCTCAAGTCGTCCTTTACGACTCGATCGAGGCGATCCCGGCGCCAGCGCCTCGCCTCGCGTTCGTCGTTCTGGAGAAAGGGCTCCGGAAAGCCGCCGACCGTCATTAACCTATGGAAGACGTCCTCCTTCGCCATTGAGGCGGGGTGCTCGCATAGGCTAAACGGATGCAGGCGCCAGTAGTGATAGCGTCCCAAAAGGGAATCGCCGCCACGGCGGAATACGTCGAGGCGGGCGCTACCTGTGACTAGAAAATTGTGGCTCTGGCGTTGAGTGTCGAATGTTCCCTTGAGCCAATTTTTCCATTTCAAGTATTTATGCAATTCGTCTAGTACGATTAACCGATCGTCGCCTGACCAGGCCTTAGCGAGCACAGCTCTCCGATCTTCGTCGGCGTCCCAGTTAAAGTAGCGACCACTCGGGGCGTTGCCGAGGATGGCCAAAGCAAGCGTCGTCTTGCCGCATTGCCGAGGGCCGCCAAGCAGGACCATCTTGGTTTGGAGGTCTTTTTCGATGTAGGGCTGCAGATAGCGCATATGACCATTTTGCCTCATAGGTACAAATAGTCAAGACTAAAAGGCAGCGCGGGTCGTTTTGGTCAAGAAAATCACTCTCAGCTAGCCTTCGGAGTACTAGCAGACCGAATCTCCGAGGAAGTCTCCTCGCCGTCCTTCCCTCCCGCTCCCTCAACCCCACCCTTTTTCGTCAGCCGGAAAAACTGCACGGCGAAATGATAAGTTTCATTCCCTTGGTCCGTCTGCACCAGCGTCACGAAGCGTTCTCTAAACTCTGCAAGCAGCGCCTGCGCTTCCGGCATCCTAGCCTCGTCGATAGTCATCGTCACGCCGCTGAAGAAGCGCTCGGCTGGCTCCTGAAGGTGGACGGCCCGCTGGGCCAGCTTCATCATTTCAGAGTGCCAACCGCGGACGGCGTAGATGGGAATGTTGTCCCTTGTTCTAAGGCTTTTGCCTTCTCGCCTCAGCCCCTTTTCCGCATCCTCGACCATCAGGCCCGTCTTAGTCAGGACGTTCAGAGCCGACTGCACCTCGGCCGGGCTGATCTTTCCGCCTAGGCGCTCGCTGATCCATTGGGTGTCGAGCTTGAAGTCCTTGAGGTGGGTCATCTCCAAGATCGTGGCAATGTGCCACTTCAAGAAGATGTCGGTGGCGGCCTTTTCCAGTATGGTCAGGTTCTTGGCCGGGGCGATTTCGCGCATCTTCTTCAGGTGAAGCATCCGGTCGCTGTCGCTCTTCGATCGTTCGAAGCTCACCAGAGACTGCGCGTACGCGTATTCATCAGGCCGCCAGTTGAAGGCGTCGTTGAGCTTCTCGAGGATGTCGGGGGTCGGCAGCCTCTTGCCGGTTGCCAGCCAAGTCAACAGGGCCGGCGACTTGATGCCGGTCTTCCTGCACAAGAAACGGTAGGAAAAGTTCCGCTTCGTCTTCTTTTGGTCTTCAATGTACGCAGCGAAATACGAAGCGAAGGTTTCGTAGTTAAAGACGGTTACTGGTTCTTCCAGATCATCTTGCAATTGCGTGTTCCACCTTCAAGGATCGGCAAACTCGGTTACTTGCAGTCTTTGTCTAACGCTTGGCTGGCGGCAGCCGCTGCTTGCTCATCCCAGGCCGCGTCGCACTTAGACCGCGGCGACGAGTCGAAGATGATTCGCTCTTTACCGCCGCAACGGACGCTGAGCCGCGCCGCATGGCCGTCGGTATTGAGAGAAAGTTTCTCGTATAGCTTTTTCGCCTGCCCGCCTGCGCCGTGACTGGAAAAGCCTGAGAGCACGCTAGCCTCGAAAAAGAGGCGCGCCTCACCGGCTTCGGCGAACACTTCGATTTGTTGGGAGGTCTGTTGCGTTGGCTCCCCAACCCAGTTGGAGCGCCAGGTCGCTGCCCCTGTACCAAATTCATAGTGGTGACCATCAAAGGCCAAAATCGCGGGAAAACCGAGATAGCAACCTTTGATCCGACCTTTGCCATCGGCGTCACGCGTCGTCAGCGAATAGCTGTCGTCGACGACCCCTTTCTCAACGAGCCTGACGCAGGCTTCTTCTCCCTCGTCACGGCACTTCAGCAGCTTCTCAGGCAACCTCTCCATGATTGTGCCTTCGATCTGAATGTTGCCCAGAAGACGTCCCACGAGATAGCGCAGGACGGCATCGACGTCCTTTGACTTTGCGTAGTCGATCGCTGCGACCGAGGTATCGTTGAAAGTGGCGCTCGACGGCACGGGCGCGGGCGAGCTGCCAGCAATCCACAGGGCAGCCTGGTAGAGCCCGGCCGCGTCTCGCTTAAAAATAGCGCTAATCAAGGAATCGCGGGCGCCGTCCAACTCTGCAGTTAATTGTGCGTCTTGGATCTTCGATCCAGCATAAAGCGTCAGCTTTGCCGCACTGCAATCGGTCGTGAGGGTAAATGTGGTGGGTAGGTTGACGCCGCGGTGACCGGCAAGACGCTGATTGATTTCATTTTCGGTCAGATACTGCGACCAAGTGCGGACAGCGCGCTGGAATGCCGCAGCCAACTGATCAGCAGTCATCGTCACGTCGTCGCCTTTGACGACGCAGAACGGCACGTTCGCTTGGCCAGCGAAGGCCGCTAGGCGGCGGTTCCGCGCATTCGGATCGCCGTTATTGCCGCCGCCCGTGTCGGGACCAAAGAGGCCGCTCCCAGGGTCGATGTTGTTGCCGCCGCCGGTGTCTTCTCGCAGATTGCTGGCGGCAACGCCAGAGGAGCGTTCTTTGCAACCGGCCAAACTCAGTGCAGCCACAAGTGGGACGAACGCCAGGAAACGAAAAATTGGAGTCCGCATGAGACTTCTATCCCTTTTGCGCCACGATTTATGGCAATTAGCGATCAGAAGAATTATCGGCAAATGATTTTACGACTTGATGGATCCAGGGGCGGGTGAATTGGTAAAAAGCGAAACTCCTGACGAGAGACGCAAGAATAGGACTAGGTTGTGACCCCCAGTCCTAGATCGAGGCTGACCGAACGTCAGTCAGCAACCTTTAGCGACATTCGAGACTGTGAGCAATGATGGTGCTGCCAGTTCTGTCGCCGAGAATGTAG
>JAYWBY010000057.1:0-7073 GCA_043781115.1 Pseudomonadota bacterium | reverse complement strand
TTGACTTCGCCGAAGACGGCGACGCCGACGTTGTCTTCTTCAAGGTTCAAAACGACGCCGCGCACGCCGTTTTCGAACTCGACGAGCTCGCCGGCCATAGCGCCGTCCAAGCCGTAAATGCGGGCCACCCCGTCACCGACAGCCAGCACCGTGCCGGTCTCTTGCAGCTCGGCGCTTTTGCCGTAGCTCTTGATGCGCTCGCTGATGATCTTGCTGACTTCTTCTACGCGGATCTTTTCCGTGCTCATTAGGGCTCCAGCTCCTTAGCGAAGACTATCCTGCACTGCTCTTTTCGAGAGTCCGTCGAGTCTGGTTTTTAGGCTCATATCGACGCGATAATTACCGGCTCGAACCAAGAAACCACCGAGCAAACTCGGATCGATCTCTGGTTTGATTTCCACTTTTTTGCCGAGAAGTTTTCCCAGCGATTCGGCGATCGCTTGCGTGTCGTCCGGCTTTAGGGCGACGGCCGAGACGACCTCGGCGCGGGCGATGCCCTCGGCGTTGTCTAGAAGCTCGATGAAGGCTTTAGCGACGTCGGGAAGTATCTGGACGCGGCCAGCCTCGAGGAGAGCTCGGCATAGTTGGCGAACTTCGTCGCTGGCGCCGCTTTTTTCGAGTCCGTAGTCGAGGAGGCTCTTCTTCAGGTCGGGCGGCATCACCGGACTGCGCAAGACGCTGCCTGCGTCCTTCATTTCGAACAACTGGTTGATACCGTCGAAGGAATCACGAAGTTCTTTGGCTTTCGCCAAATCGCTCCCGACCAGTTGGTACAGCGCCTTTGCATATCGATTCGCGATTCTGGCCATGCCGTCTAGCCTTCCGCCCGAATGGTCTTGAGTTCACCGATGCGGCTTTTGACGAGCGAAAGCTGCGTCTCGCCGCTCAGTTCCGATTTCAATTTTTCCGTAACGCTTTGGCGAACTGCGGCCAC
Organism: Pseudomonadota bacterium; assembly: GCA_043781115.1. GTDB lineage: Bacteria > Bdellovibrionota_B > Oligoflexia > Oligoflexales > CAIYRB01 > CAIYRB01. The sequence goes on along the minus strand of JAYWBY010000057.1, from coordinate 6,139 downwards.
GATTTCTTCGCGAAGGGTGGCGCGGGCTTTGCTCACTTCGGCGTCGGCGACGCGGCGGGCTTCTTCGCGCAGATGTTTCGCCAAACTTTCGGCGTCCGAGACGATCTTCGCGGCGTCGAGGTCGGCCGAGGCTTTCGACGCGCTTTTGATCTCGGCAATTTCGCTATCCAGCCCGGTTTGGCGCTTTTTCAATTCCTCGAGACGCGCTAAGGCGTCGTCACGGGCGGCCTTCGATTCGTTCAGTATGCGCTCGTAAGCATCGCGTTTTTTCGTCGCGGCCTCGCGGGCCGGCTTGCGGAAGAAATAAATCGCCATTGCGAGAAACATGAAAAAATTGACGTACGGAAGGATGACTCCCATCAGCATGTCTACGTGCTCTTCCATTGCCTCTTCCTCCGCTTCAACTCAGGCCAGCGCTAGCTTGTAAACCTCGTCTGTCAATGATTTGACGATGGCCGGAACCTTCGCCTTTTCACCAACGAGATCTTGTTGGATCTGTTTTTCCACTTCCGCGACGAGCTTCTTGGCTTCCGCGGCAGCGGCGGTCAATGCGGCGTTGCGCTTGACGTTCGCCGCGTCGCGGATTTTTTCGCGTTCTTTCTTGGCTTCGTCGGCGGCACCCGAGAGACGGGCTGCCATATCGAGCGAAATCTTCTCGCAGTCCCCGAGGATCTTCTGAGCTTCGTCCTTGCTGCCGACGGTCAACGCTTCGCGACGGTCGCGAACCGTTAGATACGGTTCGACCAGCAGCTTCTTTACTACGATCAAGTTGGCTAAGAACACACCGGCTTGAACTGCGAGAACCGTGGGATTCGGAACAAGATTCAACGTCGCCATCAATCCACCTGCAACAAGTAGCTGTGCGGAAAATTCGCTTTTCCACTTTCCACGAAATAGCTGGGGGCCTCGTAATAGCGCGTTTTAAGCTGCCGTACAAGACGATTTCCGGTGGTGAAAGTTCACCGAGCGGCTCCGGCGCACCGCTCGACGTGTACCAAAAATATCTGTAATTATCAGAACTTGTGTCCGATCATTCGGAGGATTCGTTCGAGCTCCGCCGCCGAGAAGTATGAGATCTCGATCTTGCCGCGGCTGGTGTTGCCGGCGAGCTTAACTTTCGTGTGGAGGAACGATCGCAGGCTCTCAGTAATGTATTGGAGGTCGGCTTCGTCTTTGATGACCCCGCCAGCCTTGGCACCCTGTTTCGGGTCCTTGAAGGTCTTACAGAGCTGCTCCGTCTGGCGCACGCTCAGACTCTTCTTGATGACGATGTCGCGACAGCGGAGCATCATTTTTTTGTCTTCAAGTGACAAGATGGCCCGCCCGTGGCCCATTGTCAGTCGGCCCTCGAGGATGTCGTCTTGGATTTCTTTGGGGAGGAGTAGCATCCTAAGGGTGTTGGCGACCGTCGAGCGTTCCTTGCCAACTCTGTCCGCGCACTGCTCCTGGGTTAGGCCGTAGTCCTTTATTAGGGACGCATAGGCTTCCGCCTCTTCGATGATGTTTAGGTCCGCGCGCTGAATGTTCTCGATGAGCGCCAGACGGAGGAGGTCGTCGGGCATGCTGTCTTTCACTATCGCCGGAATCGTGTCGAAGCCCGCCAGCTTCGACGCTCGCCAGCGGCGCTCGCCCGCGACGATGATGTAGCGACCTTCGACATCGCCTTTTGCAACGATGATCGGCTGGAGGAGCCCGTCTTGCCTTAGACTCTCGGACAGCTCCTTAAGGGCCACGTCGTCAAAGATTTTTCTCGGCTGTTGTGGGTTGGCGTCGATGTCGGCGATGTCGAGTCGAAGCACTTCGGCTTCGACCGGTTGTCGATGGGATTTGACGGTGGGCGTCGGGGCCGCTGCCTCGGAGTCTCCCAGAAGCGACGAGATCCCTTTGCCCAGCGCACCTCGACGCGATCCCAAATGTTTATCTCGGAAGTTGTTCATACAGTCCTTCTTTACGCTAGATCAGGCTGAGTAGTCAGGTCGCTCGACTGACTAGGCAGGGCGTTGTTGCTCTTCTCGGTCGAGTGGCGGCGGATCAGGAGCCGGGCGACTTCCATGTAGGCGGTCGCTCCTGTGCTGTTGATGTCATAAAGGATGACAGGCTTTCCGTGCGAGGGGGCCTCAGAGAGTTTGACGTTGCGCGGGATGACGACCGGGAAGACCTCGTCGCCGAAGTGCGACCGAATGTCCTGCTCGACCTGATGCGAGAGGTTGTTGCGGCGGTCATACATGGTCAATAGTATGCCCTCTCGTTCGAGAGCCGGGTTGAGCCGCTTCTTAATCAGCGCGATTGTCTTCAAAAGCTGAGAGAGCCCTTCCATCGCGTAGTATTCGCACTGAAGTGGAATGAGGACCGCATCGGCTGCCGTTAAGGCATTGACTGTCAATATGCCCAAGGCTGGCGGGCAGTCGATTACGATGAAGTCATATAGATCCTGGATGGAGGCCAGCGCCTCCTTCAACCGGACTTCACGGCCAATCGCGGAGACCAGTTCGACTTCTGCGCCAACCAGGTCTTGGACCGACGGCGCAATGTCGAGGTACTTCAACTCGGTATGGAGGATCGCATTTTTCAGCGGTACTTCGTCGACCAAAACGTTGTACATGCTCGTGTCGAAATCGGCCGGATAGATACCCAACCCGCTACCGGCATTGGCTTGGGGGTCTAGGTCAATGACGAGCACTCGCTTTTCCCCAGCTGCTAGGCAAGCTGCGATGTTGACCGTGCTGGTCGTTTTTCCTACGCCTCCCTTTTGATTGGAAACGGCGATCACTCGAGCCATATCAAAGTCTCCGACTGCGCTAGCTGTGATCCTACTGGTTGATGCGCCGGAAATATAACAACTCGCCTTCGGTTTGCAAAGGCGTTCCATGTTCCACCCGGAACATTTTTCTGAAGGGCCCTAAGGCATTATTATTATTTATGAAACGGGTCGTTCCGAGGCTTGTCCCTGGGTTATGAAACGCGCCTTTCGGATGGCAATGTTCCACGTGGAACAAAAAAGGCCGCACCTTACGGCACGGCCTTAGTACAAATTGATAAAGCGATTACTTCGCTGTGGTCCAAATGATCGCGATCACGAAACCCAGCAAAGCTTGGAACTCCATGAATACGAGACCAAGGATGAATGGTTGGAACAAAGCGTCTTTAGCGCTTGGGTTCCGGGCGATGCCTTCTAGAGCCGCTGCGGTCGTGCGACCTTGAGCGGACGCAGCGCCGAACGCCGCGAGACCGATTGCCAAGCCGGCACCGATCGGAATAAGCGAACCGCTAGCACTAGCCGCATTGGCAGCGGGCTCTTGCGCGAATGCGAGGGAACTCAGGAACAACCCACTGACTACAGCCGATGCCTTGACCAAGAAACGCTTCATGAACCCTACCCCGTTAGAAAGTGCCCGAACGACGACCGGACAATTGAATTAAGCCTCAATGGTCGTGCGAAATCGCCATTGATATATAGATTCCCGTCAAAAGAGTAAAAACAAAACTTTGCACTACGGCGACGAGCAGACCGAAGAACATCAAAACCGCGGGCAAGAAGACATAGCTCAAGCCCGTGAACACTCCAAGCAAAGTATGGTCACCGTAGATATTGCCAGCAAGGCGTAGGCCAAGTGACAGAGGTCTCGACCCATGGCTGACCAACTCAATGCAGAAGAAAATCGGGGCGATTGCGGCTACCGGACCGAGAAAATGTTTCACGTAGGCAAAGCCGTGCTCTTTCAGTCCGGCGTAATTGTAGACGAGGAAAACAATCAGTCCCATTGCGACGTTCGTATCCATACTCTCGGTTGGCGGCGGGAACCCGGGGACGAGGCCAGACAAGTTGCACGTCAGAATGAATATGAACAAAGCCGAAAGAAAGGGGAGGAATTTGCGGAAGCTCTCGCCACAGTTGTCCTTGGCCAAACCGTGTAGAAACTCGAGAATACCTTCCAGTACAAAACGAAGAGAGAATTTGCCCGACGGGGCTACTTCATCTTTCGCCTTCGCCACGGCGCTTTTATAGTACAGCCCCATCAGCGTCACGATAACTAGGACGAGCAATCCGCCGATCGTCGGCACCCACTGCTTGCCCAACCCGAGGTTGTGAGCCACGATTTCATAGTAGTCGATGGTCTGGGGAATCCCGGAGGCGTAAGCCGCCTCGGCCGTCATTGAAAGCGCGCCGAGAACCAATAAATTGCGTGCTGCGATCATCTTCAAAGCCGTCTTCCGCTCCCACAACTGGAACAGGCATCAATCAGGTCATTAAACGGATGGATTTACTAACTCACTTTTGCAGGCGTTGATAGCAAAAAATGCCGCCTTAGCACGATCGAAGGCAGAGCGAAAAACACGAGTCCGGCGACCAATCCGCCGATAAAAAAACTGACCTCGAGTCCGAATTTCACCAAGGCCAAATACGCTCCCCCGCCGAGCAACATCACCTTGATGAAGAGCGCCGGAAGGAACAAGGGGCTTACCTTTGGCGGCGCCCCATCGGCCGGGGTCACCGTCGAAGCGAACAATCGTGCTCCGACATAATAAATAAGTAGTAGGTTGACGCCGAACAGGGCTAATCCCGATCCAAATGCACGAAACGAGTCGCCCCACCCCCAAAGCGCCAGTACTAAGGCCAATGCTGTCAGATTCAATGAAATCGTTGCTTTAGAAAGATGATTCATTGGTTGTTGGAAAACCGCGCTTACTTTTTCATTTCGGCGTCCGACGCAGGCTTGTCGGCCAGTCGGTCTTTGTCGAAGGCGTGTCTTATTACCACATAGAACGTCTGTGCAACGCCTATCACCGCCACCGGAAAGGTGACCATGTACCAGCTGAAACTCATAGGGTGCGTTCGATTGGCCCAATCCCCCACCCACCAGGCCATTAAAATTAGCCCAACCGACTGTACTTGAGCCGCAATAAGGTAACTAAACGCCTTAGTCAAACTCGCCATGAAAACGCCTCGACTGCGACCCGAAAAAGGTGTGGATAATTTCTCCACAGACGCCGCTGTTTTATTTGTAAGTCTCTGTTTTTACTGAAGAATATGCCTAACAAAAGACTTGCCTCGGCTCCGGAGCGTATGGTAGCTTCGCATGCTGTTTTACACCAAAGGCAAATCAATCTCCTCACTTTCTCAGTGCAGACGCTCTGTTTTTGATATGGAAGCGACCCGGAATGCAGACCCTCTTTCCAACTGACCCCGCAACCTCGTCCCGAACCCCTGGCAGAAGCCGGCCCGAACAAGCCGTATGGCCCTCGATCAAGCAGAAGCTCAAAGAGGAACTCGACGATGAGGCGTACCTAACCTGGATCGCGCCTCTCGACGGCAAACCCTTGGGCGCCAATGAGCTCGTGGTTTCTTTGCCTAACCTCGTTTTCTATCAGGGCATCCACAACGAGTATCTCGGGCTGATCGAACAGTGTAAATCCGTGCTCGGATTCGACGACATCCTGATTCGGTTCGAAGTCGACGGCGCGCCGACGGCGGACGATTTGGCCATTTCCCTCGGAGAAAGTGGGCTTTCTGGCCAGCCGCTCGACGCACCGCGGCCGGCGCCGTTTAAATCCGACGGTCCGGCCTTCGCAGGCTCGGGCGCCGCGACGCCCGAGCCTGGCAACGCCTTTTCCCGGTCTTTGTCTAACGAAGGTCACCTCAATCGGAACTACACGTTCGAGACATTCGTCAAGGGCGACAGCAACCAGTTCGCCGTTGCGACCTGCCTTTCGGCCGCGGAAAACCCGGGCAAAGCCTACAATCCGCTATTTATCTACGGTTCGACCGGCCTAGGTAAAACACACCTTTTGCACGCCGTCGGCAATTTGGTGTTGCGCAACAACCCGAACGCCGTGGTCACGTACATCTCGAGCGAACGCTTCATGAACGAGATGATCTACTGTCTGCGGTTCTCGAAAATGTGGGATTTTCGGCAGAAATATCGCAATTGCGACGTGTTTTTGGTCGACGACATTCAGTTCATTTCCGGCAAGAAGGCGACACAGGAAGAATTCTTCCACACGTTCAACACGCTTTATGCCGCGAAAAAGCAGATCGTCATCACCTCCGACCTCTTCCCGAAAGACATTCCGGACATCGAAGACCGACTGAGAAATAGGTTCCAGTGGGGTTTGATCGCCGACATTCAGCCCCCGAGCA
>JAYWBY010000056.1:0-18186 GCA_043781115.1 Pseudomonadota bacterium | reverse complement strand
ACGAAGCTTTCATGGAACCCATAGTAAAAACCGATTCCCGCTGCAGGCGCCATGGCGGCTTGGCGTACCGCCGTGTAAAGATCGACCCTGCGGCCGCTCAGAGCGATTCCTGGATAAACCATGGAGGACGTGCCGGGCTTCATCGAAGTGTACGTGCCGATGTCGCCGAGGACCGGAGAATTCAAGTATGCGGACAGCGCCCGCCTGCAGGCGTAACTAACCGAATCGTAGATATAAACGCCATGGCTGTAGTTTGGGGAGCGCGATGTCTCGGTGCAGTTCGTCAGCTGAACGTCTGCTGAATCACCCTCGCCGAACTTCACGACTTGCTGGGAGATCTGGGCCGCAACCAGCCTGATGTCTTCGGCCTCCTGGTCGACTACGCGGGCCGCCGCGCCGGTGGCGAGGCACGACAAAGAGACGAAGACGCATAGGAATTGCTTGGCGAATATCATGGACGAACCTTTCGAGACGGAAGTCCGAGGCGGGGACTGTTTATCAGCGCCGAAGCGCGAAAACAAGGTTTCGGCGACTGGATTGCAGAGTCTTCCGACCAAACGGTTAACTTCCCGTCACTATTGTCAGATTGCGAACATTCCTAAAGAGTGGCCCGAGCCTTCCGACGAGTGTTCACGCCAAAAGGGAGAGTCCTTGCGCTTCGCCGCGTTCGCCATAATCAGCATCTCCATTGGGGCATTTGCCTGCAACGGCAGCAACTTCGCCTCGGGAGGCAAGTCTGGTTCGAAAAGCGGCAAATCCAAAGGCGGCGCCGACGTCGACGACAAGAAGGACGACAAGAATGACGACGACGACGCGGCGAAAGATGCGGGTGACCCTAACCTTCCCCCGAACAACGCAATCGACGATAACGGCGTTCTGAAGGACGACTGTGTCGTGTCTCCAATACTTCCGGACGCGCCGACCGCTTTGAAGCAGGCTTTCAACTGGCACGCGAGCGGTCCGCACCCGGGTTTCACCCAAGTGATGGCGACGCCGGTGGTCGGTCGCCTCGTCAAATCGGACAAGGCGACGACGATCGTCGCTCCGGCGTTCGCTTCCTGTGACTACGAGGCGGGCGGCGCCTACATTTACGCGATCAACGGGGCCGACGGCACGCAGAAATGGGTGTCGGACTTTCTCGCTGTTCCTAGCGCATCCGCGGCGATCGGTGACATCGACAACTCGGGGGACAACGAAGTCGTGGTCTTCGGCTCGGACGGCAAGACCCATGCGCTCAAGGCCGACGGCTCCGCGAAATGGGTTTCGGCGGAAGTCACCGGCAGCGGCACCAGAAGCTACGGCGGCCCGATCGTCGTCGACTTGAACGGCGACGGCAAGGTCGAAGTCGTGGCCGGCAATAAGGTGCTCAAAGGGACGGACGGTACGACGCTTTTCGGCCTCGACGGCAAAGGCATCATCGACAACGTCGTCGGCGACGTGAACGACAGCGAAGGCTTAGAGATCGTGACGGGACAAACGATCTTCTCCGCCAAAGGCGAGGCGCTCTGTCATTTCCCGGTCTCGGTCGAGCATCAAGGCATCGGCCGGATCCGCGCAGGTGACGACTCGATGACCGTCGTCGGCGAAGCCGCCGGAGTCGTTTACGCCTTCAACGGCAAGACATGCGCCAAGATCTTCGAGAAGCCTTTTCCCGGCGGCGGCGGCGGACCGTTCAATTTCGCTGATTTCGACGGTGACGGCGAACTTAACTTCGGCTCCGCCGGGAAGACGAATTTCGCCGCTTATAAACCTGACGGCTCGACGCTCTGGACCAGCGGCACCAAGGACGCGTCGTCCTACCAAACGGGCGCCACGACCTTCGACTTCAACGGTGACCACAAGAACGAGATCGTTTACAACGACGAGGACTATCTCCGGATTTACGACGGCGCGTCGGGCAAAGTGCTCTATCAAATAGAAAACTCCTCCGGCACGCTTTACGAATACCCAATTATCGTCGACACCGACGGAGACGGCCACGCCAACATCGTCGTGCACGCCAACGACTGCTTCAACTACACCAACAAATCGGCCTACGGCATCCGGGTCTTCGAAGCTCCGAAAAACGACTGGGTCGGCACCCGGGGCATTTGGAACCAGCATGCGTACGACCCGCTGCTGGTCAATGACGACGGCACGCTCACCGGCATCGACGCCGAGAAGATCTGGAAGCCCTGGCTGAAGAGCAAGCATTTGGTCGGCTTTCGCAACAATATCGCCAAGCCGGACATCAAGCCGGAATGTAAATAGGCGCTGGATGGCCACTAGGCGATGATGCTATTTTAACCCCGACCTCATAATTGTCGGGGATTATTAAACATTTCGTTGTCGAAGCAAACCGCCGCCTCGTTTCCGCGCTCGGTCAAGGAGCGAGGGGGAATCTACTTCCGCCAGGGCCAGGCCAAGGTCGTCGATCATGCGGTCGGCACCTTCGAAACGCTCGTTCACGGCTCGCGCCGCTACGACGTTCGCCTCGATCTGGCCGCGGTCAGAGGCAAGCCGCATCTGGTGGCGCACTGCACTTGCCCGTTCTTCGACCAGGGCGATCTGTGCAAGCACATTTGGGCGAGCATCCTCCAAGCCGACGAGAGCGGCTGGGGGGCTAGCCGCGGCGAGGGCGCCAAGTTTCTGCCAGTCGAATGGGGCGGAGAGGAGCGGCCCGCGGACCGTATCGTCTACGAGGACGAAGAGACGCAAGCCTATGACGACGATTTCGACGTGCCGCCAAAGCGCAAGGCGCGACGCCAAGAGCCGAGCAAGGCCGCCTTCGGCGGCGTCGCGTCGACGGACGACGGCCCCTTCGATTGGCAGCAACTCCTGCGCGGCATCGGCAAGACCGCGCGTCCTCGCGCCCAGCCGGACGCGAGCAGAGCTAAGGAGCTTTGGTACGGAGTCAACTTCGGTGAATCGAAGGACCGCGGCGAGTTGACCCTCGAACTCTTTCAGCGCGACGAGCGACCCAACGGTTCTTGGAGCCCGCTGAAGCCGGTCAAATTCGACCGCCACGAAGCGCGCGCCCTGCCAGCGGGTCCCGACCGGCTGATCCTCGGTCTTTTGTTCGGCGCCGAGAGCAACGTCCCAGTATTTCCGTCCTACAAAACGCAAGCGATGCCAGTGCGGACCGGCGTCTTCGAAGTGCCACCGACTCTTTACGGCTTGGCGCTGAAAATGCTGGCACGCACGAACCGTTGTGCCGCCATAGAGGTCGCGTCATCTTTGCCGAACGAAGCGCCCCTGCAATTCGACGAGGGCGAGCCTTGGCATTTCGAATTGGCCCTGAAGGTCGACCCGACTGCCGCGCCGGCAAGAGACTGGCTGCTCGAAGGCCGGATCCGCCGGGGCGACGAGCTGCTGCCCCTGACCGCGCCGAAGGCCCTCTTAGCCGGCGGTTTGGTCCTTTTTTCGGACCGCATAGCCAAGCTCGTCCCCCTTAGCGAGGACGAGTGCCGCTGGGCGACGGAGCTTAGAGAGAATGGCGCCGCCCAGATCCTCGCCAAGGATTTGGATACGTTCATCATGGCGACGGCGGGCATGGATTCCTTCCCGCGCTTGGATTGGCCCGACGGCACGGGTTGGCAGGCGTCGGTCGGCGAACCGACGCCTAAGCTCCTGATCTTTTCCAAACCCCAAGGCCGGAGCCTGGCGGTCCTGACCGCCAACGTCGCTTTTGACTATGGCGGCCGGATTTTGCTGAAGACCGAAGCCGCCAAACGCTGGCTCGACCGAGAGAAGAAGCAGTTCGTACAAAGGGATTTCGACGCCGAGCAGACTCGACTAAGCGAGCTGGCCTCGCTGCAGGATTACTTTCTGACCGTGCCGGAGGAAGAAGACTGTCATGTCGCCTTCGCCGCGGACCACTTGGTCGACTTGACCGACACGCTGACGGCTCGGGGATGGATCGTGGAGGCGGAGGGCCACCGCCTCCAAACCGCCGCGAAGCTCGAGGTGAAGGTCTCGTCGGGCACGGATTGGTTCGACTTGGACGCCGGATGCACCTTCGGCAAAGAGAAGGTCAGCTTGCCGGCCTTGCTCGAGGCGCTAAAGCGCGGCGACCACTTCATCCGCCTCGACAGCGGCGGGCTCGGCGTGCTGCCGGAAGTTTGGCTGCAGCGCTTCGCCGAGATTGCCGAGATGGCGCTCGAGCAGCAGGCGGGGTTTCGTTTCGGCAAGTCGCAAGCCGCGCTGCTCGACGCGATGCTTGATCAGCTCCCCGACGCCAGCCTGGACCGCAACTTCAGCAAGTTCCGCGACGACCTCCGTTCGTATAAAGGGGTCGAGCCAGGCGATCCAGCGCCGGGGTTTCAGGGCAGTCTTCGCGAATACCAACGCGAAGGGCTCGGTTGGTTGCGCTTTTTGACCCGCTTCCATCTCGGCGGCTGCCTCGCCGACGACATGGGATTAGGCAAGACGGTCCAAGTTCTGGCCCTCTTGCGCGACCGCTTCCTCGCTCAGGCCAGCGAGCGCCGGCCGTCTTTGATCGTGGTTCCGCGGAGCCTCGTATCCAATTGGATCAACGAAGCGGCGCGTTTCTGTCCTGATTTAAAGGTCCTGGACTACGCGACCCTCGACCGGAAGAAGAACCCGCAACTGTCGAATTACGACGTCGTCGTGACGACCTACGGCGTCATGCGCCGGGACATCGAAAAATTGGCTGCTACTTCGTTTGACTACGCGATTTTGGACGAAGCCCAGGCCATCAAGAACGAGGGCTCCCAGGTCGCGAAGGCCGCCCGCTTGCTTAGGGCCGAGCACAAGCTGGCGCTGACCGGTACGCCGGTCGAGAACCACCTCGGCGAGCTCGGTTCGATCTTCGCATTCCTGAATCCTGGAATGTTGAAACCTGCTCTCCTGGCCGGAGTCGGCAAGAGCGCGCCAGAGAAGGGCCGCCGCGCCGCCGGTCTCCTGTCGCGCGCGCTTCGTCCCTTCATACTTCGCCGAACGAAGGAACAGGTGCTGAAGGACCTGCCGGAACGGTTCGAGCAAACGCTCTTCTGCGAACTGGCCCCGCCGCAAAGGAAGCTCTACGAGGAGCTGCGCCGCCACTACCAGCTCCATCTTACCGAATCCGCCGAGAAGCACGGCGTCAATCAAGTCAAGATCCAGGTGCTCGAGGCGCTCCTGCGCTTGCGCCAGGCCGCTTGTCACCCAGGTTTGATCGACGCTCAAGCGAAGGCAGAGCCGAGCGCGAAGCTCGAGACTCTGCTCGAACAGTTAGACGGCGTCATCGACGGCGGACACAAAGCGCTGATTTTCAGCCAGTTCACCAGCCTGCTCGCGATCGTACGTTCCCATCTCGACCAAAAGGGCATTCGCTATGAGTACCTGGACGGTCAAACCCGCGACCGCCAACGCGCCGTCGACAGTTTCCAGACGGATCCCGGAATTCCCGTGTTTTTGATCAGCTTGAAAGCCGGGGGAGTGGGGCTCAATTTGACGGCGGCCGACTACTGTTTCATCCTAGACCCTTGGTGGAACCCCGCAGTGGAAGCGCAAGCAATCGCGCGAGCCCACCGGATGGGCCAAAAGAGAAACGTCTTCGCTTACCGCCTGATCGCCAAGGACACCGTCGAGGAGAAGATCCTTGCGCTGCAAGAGAAGAAACGCTCCTTGGCAGACGCCGTAATCTCGGAGGACTCGAGCGTCCTCCGCTCGCTAAGTCTCGAAGACCTGCGTCTCCTCCTCGGCTGATTGGTCCCGAGTCAAATTGCCGTGACCCGCAAGTAGCTGAAGCAGCAGACGGAAAGCGGCGCTCTCTGGCTTTTGACAGGCCATTCGCCCCGGTGCCGCCTCAAATTCGGCCCTGAAGTTACGAAAGGTAACTTAGACCGAACCATCCATGGAGCTGTTATGCGCAAGTATCCCGTGTGCGTCCTCGTCGCGTTGACTTCTTTCATCGCCTGCAACAAGGGCGCCGATACCAAGAAGGATCCTTCGGCCACCGCCGGGGCGTCGCAACTGCCGACGCCGGGCGACAACACGGACGGGTCTGGCGACAAAAAAGACGACGGCACGAGCAGCGACAAGGGAACGGACACGAACAGCAACACTAATACCAATACCGGCACCAACCAAGGTACGACGGTCGCGGTGGTGGGTACGGTGGCCCTGAGCAACAGCGCCGAGGTCGACCAAGCGATCGCCTTTCCGCTCAGCAGCAATGCCGGGCAGCAGGTCGTCAGCGCCATCAAGTCGCCGGTCTCGGCAGGTACGGTTGCTCTTGATATCCCCCAGGGTGGTGGAAATTTGGCGCTCAACGGCGGCAACTTCGGCAACGGCGGCGGCCCAGAGACTTCGAGTGGCGACTGGGTTGTGGCCCTCGTCGACTCCACCAAGACGAACAAGCTCGATCAGATCGTTGGTTTTCTCGGCCTCGATACCGGCGACGACTCGATGATGAAACTCCCGATCGGCAATACGAAGGCCAGCTCCATCGACTTCGGTTCGATCGCCATCCAAGACGGCAACGCCGTGTCGTCGACGACGTTGGCCGACGAAGCGAGCAAGTTCGACATTCAGCTGAAGATGCTCAACGAAATCGCCAGCACCGACAACGTGACGAAGAGTTTGAAAAACGTTTACGCAAACACCAGCGCGGACGGCAAGACTTTCTACCAAATCATCCCGTTTTTCGTATACCGTGACGTACTCATGGACTCGCCCAGCTTCAACTACGACGCGGCGAAGAACGTCTTTCTGATGCCGACCGCCTTTAATTTCATGCCCGCCGCGGTGCCGAGCGGTCAGGACTGCGCTCCTTCGGCAGGCGACGATGAACCCGGCTATGGCTTCTACTTCAAGGCGGCCGATCCAGCCCATGCTACGTTCGACAGCATCTGCTCCGGAACGAAAAACCTGGCGCTAGTGCCGCCGGCCGTCCTTTGCAAAAGGGGCCAAGGAGCAGTGGCCGCGGACTACCTCACGTCCTTCGGACACGTGGCCTACACCCATCCCGCGACCAACTCGGCCGAACATGAATGCGTCCCGCAAGCGTCTCAAACGGACTTCTATATGAGGGGATCCTCGGGTCAAGAGGGCTTCGGCTTCAATTTCGGCGGCGCTGGCTATTCAGGCGCCATTCTCCCAGGCGTTTGGAAGATGAACGTGGATAGCACCGAAGTCGCTCAATTCGACGTGAGCTCATTCTCTCCCGTGGATTTGACGGACCACCATCCCCTCGTTTACGTGCCGGCGATGAAAGTCACCGTCGACGGAAGCAATAAAATCACCAAGGTCGAAGCTAAATTCTACTTCTGGAACGCCGCTAAAACCGATACGAGCGGGATGCCAGCACCTGGTTACGACGAAGTCACGGATTTTACCGTCTTCAACAAGTCGGTCTCCAAAATCGGCATTGCGATTGGGGACACCTCGGGTAGCTCGGCCGGATGCGCCGGCAACGCTATCAACGAGAATGGCTTCATGACGCTCGGCACAGGCAACACTTACCAGTACGCGACGTTTCAGAACGGACCTTGGAGCTTCTTCGGGGATTCCAGCCAAGCCGGAACGATCCCCACTGGGATCACGATCAAGTACGAGATCTCCGGCATGTCCATCAACTTCGAATACAGGCCGGCCCACAGCGGCTGTTGACGTTAGCGTCTACCAGGCGACTCCGCCGCCGACACCGGCAAAGACACCGTGTAGCGAAGCTCCGTGACGTCGGCGTCCTTGACCTTGTTTTCGGTCGTGATCGTTTCTTTCGAGAAAAATCCGAGTAACGCCGGATGGACCGTCACGCCAAAAAGCAGATTCGTGCTCGGCAGCTGAATGATGGCGTCCAGACCCATGCGGGTCGAGCAGACGGCATTGCCCTTCAAACCCAAGAGCGAAAAAGCCGGGTCCAGCTCCCCCCAGGCGCGTGCCAATATCAAATTCAAATCGTAGGCCACGGCTACTTGTGCGCCGGCCGTTAGTTCGCGCTTTACCGCGAAATTGCTGACTTTTGCGACGCCTTTTAAGTCGACGTGGACCGTTAGTTGGCCGCTGTAGTCGAGATCCCCACCTCGCGCAACGGCACGGTCTTCAGTTTCCGTCCCTTTTTCTTGCCTTCGCACCAAGCCGTCGCTAGTTCGACGTCGTCGCTGCGGAACGACTTTATCTTGGCCCTGACGAAGAACGAGCCGAGCCTCGGCAGGAGCGTCGCTGCTAGCCCATCGGCCACGACCGCCACGCGTTCCACCCGTTGGTGGTGTTCTCTGACGAACTGCAAGTGCCTGACGAAGCCGCCAAAGTTGTCCCAGCCGGGAAAGGCTTTCGCATGGACGACGACGCCGTTCAATTTTTGATGCTCTTCGAGCCAAGGGTCGACGACCGAAGTTAAATAGTCGAAGTCAGCGGCAGTGACTGGACCGTGCGGCTCGATCACGAGAACGCCTTTTTCGGTCTGAAGTTGAGCGCTCAGATTGACCTTCGCCGGAGGCCAGAGCCATGCCTTCGCCGCTTCGACCTCGGCATTGGCGAAGGTTTGAACGGGGCAAGGCACGAGAGCGGAGGCGACACGGACACCCTTTTGAATCCACTCGAGGTCGGTCACCACGGCGCAACGCTCGACTAGGCCCAAATAGCGAATGCCGAGCTTAAAATCGTCCCAGGTAGCGTCAGTCGTGAAGCCTTCGAACGCTGGCCCGAATTGAAAGAGGAACCTGAGACGCTCGCCCCGTTTAGAAGCCCCGCCGAGAAGCGGGCGGACGACATGGGTGTAGTCGTCTCGCGACACCTTACCCTGCGCCTCGAATCCGAAGGTTCCGGTCGGTAATCCCGACAGTTTGGTCAGCATGACAATCTCCTCGTTCCAATTAAAGCGCTGCTCAACCCGGACAAAGCAAAAATTAGGCCAATGGCTGGCGTTCCAGTCGTGCTTTTGCTAATTTTTAACGACACGACCGAAAAATCCGGCCCGCGAGGTTGCCATGCGCATCGGACCTTTGACCATTGCCTTGTGTCTAAACAGCGTCGCCAGCGCCGCTCCCGGCTCGAACGCCACGACGGTCGCGGAAGTCGTCTATGTGGAGACGACGCTGGATACCGATGCCGACGGCCGGCCCGACCGGATTTACGCTGAAGTCACCCGGCCCACCGGCGGCCAAGGCTTGCCAACCATCTTCACCATCTCGCCCTACTCGACCGGCGGCGACGACAGCGTGCCAAACCACGGCGTCGACGTGTCGACGTTGCCCCAGGACAGCGGCAGTGCGGACCTTCCGCTCGGCACCACGACGAAACCGCGCCTTTGGTTCGATTTTAACTCCGTCGTCTCCCAAAGCGAGGCCCTCGACCGTGGCTATGCGACGATCGCCGCCGACAGCCTCGGAACGGGCAGCTCGACGGGTTGTCCTACCGTCGGCGACCAATCCGAGACGCTCGCGGCGAAAGCCGTGATCGATTGGTTGAACGGCAGAGCGCGCGCCTTCGGCGCAAACGGCCAAGAGGTCTTAGCGACTTGGGCGAACGGTTCGGTAGGAATGACAGGCGTTTCTTACAACGGTACGCTCCCAAACATGGTCGCGACGACCGGCGTCGACGGCCTGAAGGCCATCGTTCCCGTGTCGGCTATTTCAAATTGGTACGACTATTATCGCGCCAATGGCCTGGTCGTCGGTCCAGGTGGCTACATCGGCGAGGACGCCGACGTCCTCGGCAAGTTCATCGTAAGAAGCGGCGCTTGCGCCGCCGAAATGACGAGGATCACTCAAGCGATGGGCCGCGAGCACGGTGACTTCAGCCCGTTCTGGCAGGCGAGAGAGTATGTGTCGAAGGCGTCGAATGTGCGCGCCGCCGTGTTCATCATGCATGGTCAATCCGACTGGAACGTGAAACAACGCCACGCCATTCAGTGGTGGGAAGCGCTTCAGGGGCACGTGCCGCTTCGCCTTTGGCTGCACAAAGGTGCCCACGGACTGCCTTCGCGCGCGGACACGTCCGAACAAACGTTCGCCTGGTTCGATCATTACGTGAAGGGCGTTGCCAACGCGGTGGAAGACCAGCCCAGCATCGAAGTCGAGTCGCCGACGGGTGAGTGGACGGCGCAGGCTGCCTGGCCGCACGAAACGACAACGAGGCAGCGATTCTATTTGAACGCCGGGCATCGACTCGCCGCGACTCCGGCTCCTCCAAGCGTCGAAACTCTCGTCGATACCGGTCGGACGACGCGCTTGGATTCGCTGCTGACGTCTCCCAGCGCCACCAATTCGGCGCGTCTGGCCTTCGTCACGCCCCCCCTCGCCGCGGCGCAAATGGTATCGGGCACGACCCACGTGCAATTGAGCCTCGCCGTATTAAATCATCATGCCGCGAACGTCGTCGTCGCCCTCGTCGAATATGACTCGGCGGGACGCGCGCGCATCGTCACGCGAGGCTGGATGGACCCGCAGAATCACGCAGACCTGACCCAGGGAGAGCCATTGGAGACCGGTCGTTACTACTCCGTGTCGTTCAACCTCGAGCCGAAGCAATACACCTTCGCGCAAGGCAGTCGAATCGGCGTCGTAGTCGCGTCGACGGACTACGATTACACGCTGCGTCCGAACGCGGGCACGCAGATTTCGGCGGCGGAGGGCGAAGGGAGCTTTGTCGAAGTGAACTTGTCGAACAACTAGGTCCCGCAGTAGGTCTGGGTCACCCGCTCTGCCAACTTCGGCGGAGCCATGAGATCGCGAAGGTGGTCGCGCTCTTCGAAAGGGCGACTAACGGCTTCGAGCACCCGGTCGAACATTGTCCAATCATCGCCGTCGACGGCCCTCTCGATTGCCCGCTCCACGAGGTGATTGCGAGCGATATAGGCAGGGTTGGTTGCGAGCATCCCGTCGCCGATCTCGCCGAGCGAGCGCCCGTCGCTTTGGCATCTTGCCCGCCAGCGTGCCAGCCACGACTCGAATTTCTCCGAGCTTCCCAGGGCCACCCTTAAAGCGGAAGCGTCAGGTCCTTCCTCGAGCGCTCTCGAAACGAGTCGAAAAGTCAGGCTGTAGTCGGCGCCGGCGTCACGCAGCAGGCTGAAAAATTCTCGCACGAACCCGTCATCGCCCGCTCGCCCGGCCGCGAGCCCGAGCTTCCTCCTCCCACTCGCCGTCAGGCATTCTTGGAACAGCGAATCGAAACACATGAGCGCTTCGCGCGCTAGGGTCTCGGCCTCCGTCGCATTCGAGTGCAAAAGGGGCAACAGGCAGTGCGTCAGCACGTTCAGATTCCATAGCGCGGCCCGCGGCTGGTTCTCGAATGAATAGCGCCCTTGGCGGTCGATCGAGCTGAAGACTTTCGCCGGATCGTACTCGTCGAGGAAGGCGCACGGACCAAAGTCGATGGTCTCGCCGGATACCGCCATGTTGTCGGTGTTCATCACCCCGTGAATGAAGCCTACCTCGGTCCATTGCGCGACCAGGCGCGCTTGGCGCCGCACTATCTCCAATAGAAGGCACTGATACGGATTCGCGCTGCCTTTGCTTTCCGGATAATGGCGGTCCAGAACGTAGTCCGCGAGGATCTTCACCGCGCCCGAATCGCCGCGCCACGAGAAGTATTCGAACGTTCCTACGCGCACGTGACTCGCGGCCACGCGCGTCAGAATTGCGCCCGGAAAGGGCACCTCTCGTCGAACGACCTCCCCCGTCTCGACGATGGCGAGGCCGCGCGTCGTCGGAATGCCGAGGTGAAACATGGCCTCGCCCATGACGTATTCGCGGATGACCGCGCCGAGCGTCGCCCGGCCGTCGCCGCCGCGCGAGAACCTCGTCCGGCCCGATCCTTTCAGCTGGACGTCTCGCCGCACGCCAAAGCGGTCGACGACCTCGCCGAGCAAGATCGCGCGCCCATCGCCGAGCTGCGGCACGAAGCCGCCGAATTGGTGGCCGGCATAGGCTTGGGCGACGGGAACGGAGCCGGGCAGCAATTGGTTGCCGGAGAAGAATGCCGCTAGCTCGTCTTTCGAAAAAGCGCCGAGGCGCAAACCCAGATCGCCCCCGAGCTCGACGTTGAACTTAAGGAGTCGCGGATGATGGACCGGCGTCGGCCTTATGCGCTCGTAGAAAGACTCTGGCATGTTTGCGTACGTCGTTTCGAGCATCGTCGGCGAAATTTCCTCTTTCATGGAATGCGAAATGCATGCTGCAGCGAGTGTCGGATCATACTGCTCCGCGGCCGGAGGACAAATGAAGAACAACGATTTTCAGGCTAACAGCCAATAAAGCCTGCGTAATCGAAGTGTTGCTACACAGTAATTGGGAGATTGGTGACGGCCTCCGCATATTAGATTGCATACAATCTAATTGTATCCTATATATCTTGCCCGGAGGCCTCGCGCGTGACCACTATTCCCGACATCAAACTCGACGACCATCTATGCTTCAAGCTCTACGTGGCGTCCCGCATGGTGATGAGAGCCTACGGTCCAGAACTAGCCCCGCTCAACCTGACCTACCCGAAGTACGTCGTCCTGGTAGCCCTCGGGGAGGACAACGACCAATCCGTCGGCCAGCTCGCGGAACGCCTGAGCCTCGACCTAGGGACCCTGTCACCGCTGCTCAAGTCGCTCGTTGCCAGCGGCTACCTTGAACGCCGCCGCGACGCCAAGGACGACCGCACCGTCCACAATCACCTGACGCCGGCTGGCCGCGTCGCGCTGAAGAAGGCGCAGAAGATTGCCTACGGGCTCTACTGCGAGCTCGGCGTCGTCGGCGAGGAGTTCCTAGAACTCCGCGGGCGCCTCTCGAACTACATCGCGCACGGGGAAAACCTCGCGCCGATTCACAAACTGAACACCAGATCGACCAGCAAATCGACCGTCAAAAAAAGGAAAATGTCATGACTCCACTCCGCCTCGCCCTCCCCATGCTCGCTCTCGGCCTTGCGTCGCTTCTCGCCACCCCAGTCCAGGCAGCCGGCAGCTTCCCGGAAACTTGGGCAGCCACCACCTCCGGCCCATACGACTCGCTGCCTGAGTACCGGACGTCTTACTCCAAGTTCTTCTCGGATGGCGTCGACCTGCTCGCCAACTCCGTCGAGCGCACGCTTCATGATCAAGACGACGTCCTGCCGCGCTTCCAAAAGCTCGTACACCCGATCGGTATCTGCTTCGCCGGCACGTGGAAGATCACCGCTCCGTCGCCTTACACCGGCTACTTCGCCAACGGCAGCGACGGTTTGATCATCGTTCGCGCCTCGGAAGCGATGGGCGTCGCCGAAGCCGGCAACTTCCGCGCCTTCGGCCTCGCGGGTAAAATCTTTCCGACCAACGACGCCAACGACCAAACGCCCTATCCGACCGCCAACTTCTTCACCATCGACGACTTAGGCGGCGCCGACTCCGACTCGTTCCTCGACTTGCCTAAGTCGAACGAACCCGCAACTTCGATCCACTTGAGCCAACTTGGCATGCTGGCGACCATCACCAAAATCGCCCGGACCTTCTCCGCCGCCGACTCGAATCCCGGCATTCGCCAAGTTTACGAAATCTCCGAACTTACCGTCGGCCCGCAAGCGGCCCAGACGCCGCATTGGATGGCGCTGGTTTCCGAGAACGACGAGAGAACCGGCGACGCCGACTTTCGCGACGAACTCCGCCTCGCCAACTATCCTGGCGGTTTGGTCTTCGGCATTCAGGTTGCCGGCGACGACGGCACGTTCCGCCGCATCGGCGAGATTCGTCTGACGAAAGAAGCGCTCAGCGACGGATGCGACCACGTCCTGCACTTCCATCACCCGCTCGCTAAGTGATGGACAGGCAAAGGAGGTCTCTCCTTTGCCTTTCTTACTTCTCCTCTCGGCGCTCTCCCTGGCATGCCGGTCTCGGTCAGGGTGTCCTAAAGATATCCCCAAGCTCCGGGCGCTTTGCGGCCGGAGCGGCATCGTGCAACAGCGCCCCTCATTTGCCATATCAACCTAAAATTACTAAGTTTTTTTGAAAGAACTCAGCCGAAATTGGTCAATGCCGATCATACAGACATGTATCGATCCAAGATCATTGAGGGTTGGGCATGCAAAAGCTCAAAAGCGGCATCTGGTTGTCTGGCACCTTCGCGGTCGTGACTTCGGTCGCGCTCGTCGCCTGCGATAGCGTGCTCCCCAAGGGGAAAGGCACGCTGAACCAAAGTCTCAGCAGTGCCAAGATAGTCAAGGACGCCGCCGTTCAAACGGCGCAACAAGTCTTGGCCGCGGGCGCGCGCGCGATCAGCAGCGAAGTGACCAGCGAGCTCACCGTGAGCCTCGTTTCCGCTGGCCTCACCAACGACCAAGCCGTCGTGATAGCCAGCAGCGGCCAGGATGAAGCAGCGGCCGCGGTTGGCGTCATCGCCATCGAAACGGGTCTTCACCTGGACGACGTCCAGCCGATCGAAGTCGTCGCCGCGCCGATCGTCAAGGGCGCCATCGCCGCCATGCAGAAGCCGGCCGCCGGACTCAACGATGACAACGACCTGAAACTCAAAATCACCAAAGCCATCATGTCGAGCACCTTCAATTCCCTCGGCGGTCGCGTCAGCGGCTTGGCCAAGGGCAACCTCCTGGCTATGCAAAAAGACATGGTCGGCACCGCCGTCAAGACGCTCGGTGCCGGCGGCCTCGGCGGCGATCTCGCCGCGGGCGGCGTCAACGCCATCACCAGCGGAGCCGTCGAGTCGCTCGCTTCATCCACGCCCGCCGAAGACGCGGCCTCCACGGCTTCTGGAATGGCGCAATCAACGGTTTCCAACCTCGGCAGTCTTGGTCTCTCCACGGATCAAGTAGTCAATGCGACCGAAAGCGCCGCCAACGGCACCGTGTCGAGTCTCGTCAGGGCCGGCGTTGCACTGGCGGACGTCGGCGATGCCGCACAGCAAGTTGCCGCGGGTTCCGTCAATGGGCTGAAAGAAGCGGGCGTCGGATCCGACGACGTGGGCTCGGCCGCTGGCGCTATCGCGGCCGGCGCAATCGCCGGTCTGCAAAACAACGGCCTCTCCTCGGCGCAAATCGTCGCAGCGAACACCATTTCGAAAGTCGTCTCCGGCGCCGTCGGCGCCTTGGCTAGCACCGGCATCGCGTCCGACAAGCTCGGCGACGCCATCGGCCAAGTCGCCGGCAAATCCGTCGCCGCCGTCGGCAAAAACCTTGGCTCCGCCGCCGACAAGCAAAGCGCCCTGGCGGACGTCATCTCCGGCAGCGTGTCGAGCTCGACCGCGGCCGGCATCGCCGACGTTCAATCGCTCGCCGCGATGATGACTTCGGTATCCAAGAAATCGGTCGAGGCCATGTCCACCAACTCTGGCTTTGCCGCCGCCGACGTCGCCAACGCGGCCGCCCTGATCACCAAAACGGGCATGACTGCCGCCGGCGCACTCGGCACGGCCAGCGGTTCCGACATGGTCGTGGTCGCGCAGAAGACCGCGGAAGGCGCCGCCAGCGGCTGCGCCACGCTCGCAGGCAACGGCTCGATCGACTCCACCCAGCTAAGCCAATCCGCCAACGCCATCAGCAGCCACGCTACAGACGCCTTCGTCACGCTGACGAGCAAAGGCTCGCTCTCGACAAGCGACGCGGCGAACTTCCTCGGCTCGATCGGCCAAAGCACGATGACCGGCTTGGCCATCGGCGGCGCCAGCACCGCCACCATCACTTCCATCAAGACGAGCGTCGACCAGACCCTCACTAACACGACGATGCTAAGCAAGATCGGCGTCGACGAGGCCACCAAAGCGCAAGTCACGACCAGCGTCACCTCCGCGACGGCGAGCGGCGTCACGGTGGCGAAGCAGATCATCAACGGCACGATGCAAAATTGCTCGACGGCTTTTCCCGACTCCGAGACTGACGCCCACATCGCGCCGCGCTTGGATACGCTGTTCAAGACGGGACCTGTCTTCTGTAAAGTCGCCAATGTTGCCGCCGCCTGCCCGAAAAATCGCGGCGACTCTAAAGGCGGCGTCAAATGGCTGGCGAGCGGCTTGATGTGCCAGGCAGTCCCGCTCGGCAAAGGCAGCAACAATAACATCAACAACATCGGGCCGGTCGCGATTGCCGTCGTTCCATGTAGCACCGTCGTCAATGCCGCGGGCAAAATCGGGTATCTCTCGATCGATAAATTGACCAAGCAAGCCGACAATTCGAACAACGGCAACTCAGGCACGAGTCTAATGTGCGACCCGGCGCCTACCGCGTCGGTCTGCCCAATGATCGAAGATCAATCTCAAGGCATGCAGGTCCTTTCCGGTCCCGACCGCCAGCTGATGACAAACGCGAACTCGACCACCTTGCGCTGTTACTACCATCAGAACCTTGCAAACTGCAAAACGATCATGGGCACGGCGACCAGCCTGACCAATGCCATATTGGAAAACCCCGGAACATACGTAACGGACTTCGGTAACGTCGCGTGCTTCGTCGCTCCCGGCGCTACCTGCCCCAGCCGGGCCTCGGATGCGCTGGCGAATTACGATTCGGCGCCTTTTCCGAGTCCGGCCACGAGCTTGACCCAACAGTGCACTTACCTCCGGAAGTACAACGACTGTCCGTCGAGTTTCTCCTCGACCACTGACATCATCGGCATGCAGTATGCCTTCAAAAATCCGCAGAAGCGGGTATGCGTTGCCACACCGGCAAACTCGTCGACCTTTCTCCCACCGGGCATTCCGTCCGATTTCGGCGCTAGCATCTATCGATTCCAAGACTACTTACCCTACATAGTGTTTGAATATGGAGCGCCGACTTGCGTCCTTAGCCCTACTGGCACGACCACTCTTTCGGATACTTCCCTTAGCAGTCTGCCGTTCCAGGTCCAGAGTTGGTCGCGGGTCTGCGACGTCCTAGGCACACCGTCTGGCTTCCCCAACTGCCCTAGCCTCCAGTCAGGGTCGGGTTTCACGGAATCGGATTTTGCCCCTACCGACCTCGGAGTCAAACGCTGCTTTTACTCTTCGAAAAGCGTCGCCGCTTGTCCGGGCAGCATGAGCACCGCTGACTTCAGCCCAACGGGGAACTTGGCCCGAATGGACTTGAACCGCTCGCGAGGCTTTGCGTGCACGAATGCTAACAGCTGCGAGTACATCAATTATCCCGACTTCTCGAATGCAGGCATCAGCGGCTTCATGAAGGGAGACCCGTCCTTTGGTCTCACCGACCGCTGCACGTTCCAAGCATCGGAACCAATGTGCTCGACTCTCCTGGACCAAAGCGGCCACGTCAGTCGCTTCGACCTGATGGCAAGTTTGTCGGAGAACGTTTGGGGGTGTGATTCGCCCACCTCGGCATGCCCGGATCTCGACTCACATTATGGCGATCTGGAAATGGTCCCACTCGATTTCACCGCCTCTACTGGCTTTACGCGTTGCTTGGCGATGCCAAAAAACATCGGCAACTGTGATCCCAATCAGCCAACCAATGCCATAATTTCATCTTATGCCAGTGGGCCAAGCTGGCAACCAGGCACTCGCATGTGTTCTGTGAGTAACAGCAGTTGCCCCACGCCCGACAACCTGACCGACTTTCAAATCGACAACAGGGGCCCTCTGACCTACATCGCCGGGAAGCAGTACTGCGTCTACCGGCCGGCTTTCAACATTGCGCCCGCGCAGGCACTGAGCGTCGACTCGGGTAGCAACCTACTGAACGTCAATCACGGCAATACCGACAGCTATGACGTTAAGTTTTACAAAGACATGAACTGCACGGCCGATCTCCGGACGGTCATCCCGAACCAGAGTGGCAATGCGGTAACGCTAGATGGCTCCGTCCCGTACGGCAGTTTGTTCATTCGCTTCGTATCAAGGCGCGCCGACCACTCCAGCGAGGTCACCAATTCTTCGAATTGTTTCGGAATGCAGTACGATCCGCCCGGTACTGGTTACGTCTGGCCGGCGCACTCGACAGTCGTCGTAAACGACGCCTCCTCCCATTCCGCCGTCTCAATGGCCAACGTGGGAGATTCCCTCGAATTCGTCGCACACATTCGCGATGGCTCGAACGCCGATCTCAACGGCAGGACTCTAACGGCACGTTTTTCTGACGGCTTGCACGTCGTTCAAGGGCCAATGACTTCTGAGGGGAGTGGAATCTATCGATTCACCTTCTCAGTCCCTTCAGGCACTAGCGGCGCGGCGTTCAACGCCACAGTTCAGGCCGACGATCTAGGCGGAGACCTCGTCGACGGGTCGAGAATAGTCTCGATCAACTAAGCGCGAGCCTCCGAATAGGCTAAACAGGCCCGATCGCCTTGTGTATCATTCG
>JAYWBY010000055.1:0-2510 GCA_043781115.1 Pseudomonadota bacterium | reverse complement strand
AGGAGAACGGTTGACCGTCCTAGTATGCGCCGGCAACGAAGGTCTGGAATTAGACACGGTCTTTAAGGGACAGGGGCAACACGTGGCGATGGACGCTTTGCCGTCAAATTGCGGAGTGGAAGAGTTCGATTTGCGCCAGGGAGCCTCCAAACCATGAAGATCCTCCTTGTCGGGGCGACGGTCGTCGCCTGGACTCTTTCGACCGTCGCGACGGCCGTGTTTGGTCAAGTTCTCAAGCGGGATCCGGCTTCTACTATCCCGACCGGAAAGCGTGGCGGCCTGTCGACCTCAAATCGAATTCCCCCGCCCCATCCGGCAGAACTGGTCGGTTAGTGACGTTTTCGGATCGCGTCATCGTTTATCCGCAGGGACTCGCCTACTTTTTTGAAAAAGGCGAGTGGAGCCGAGTCAGTCTCAACGATACGTCCGATGCGGTTCTCCAGGCGGTGAACGGCAGGCTATTTGCTTTCAACGGTTCGTCGACCTCGATCGGTGTCCCGCAAAGCGTCGGCCATTTCATGAAGCCAGACGGCAGCGGCAGCGTCGCCTTGCCACACACGTCTTCGGAGCCGTCGGTGCGGTCCAATCCGGCGGTCGTCGTCGCCGGAGACCAGCTCTTCGTGTGGGGCGGCTGCGGCCGTAGGCACGAGGAAACGTGCGACGCATTCTTGCACGACGTCGCCATCCTCAGGATGATCATGCCACCGAAGTACTAAGGCTCACTGGGCGGAGCTGTCGTCGTCGTCGTCACCAGACGTTTTCTTCTTGGTGGCTTTGGCTTTCGTCTTCGAGCTGCTGCTGTCGTCATCGTCATCGCCCGAGCTCTTGGACGATTTTTTGGCGCTGCCGCAAGACGTGCTCTTGGCCTTTTTTGTGGTTTTGGTCGACGTGCCGGTCGACGTGTCGGTCGCCGAGTCCGTGCTCTTTGGAGCCGCGACGTCGTCTTCAAGGAAGCCGCCAGCTTTCCAGTCCGCAAAGGCCTTCTTGTCGGCGTCCGTCAACGGATCGGAGCTCTCCGGAGGCATTGGTTTACTCGTGTCGGCAATCGCCGCGATGATCTCCGTCTTGAGGGCTTTGACTTGCGAGTAGGACGTCATCTCGCCTGTGCCGCTGCCACCTTTGACGTGACATCCGCTTGACGCACAGGAAGTATCGATGATGTCTTTCATCTTATTTTTGTAGGTCACTTTGGAGCCGGTGCCGGTGCCAGTCCCTGAGTCTGTGCCGCTGCCCGTACCGGTGCCGCTGCCCGTACCAGTGCCCCCCGCAAGGTCTAGGTCGGCGCTCGAGTCATCCAAGCTCGAAGTATCATTCTTCTTCTTCGATGAGCTCGCCGTCTTTTTGGACGTGGTCGTCTTCGTCCTTTCACTACTGCTGCACGAGCTGTCGTCATCGTCATCGTCACCCGTCGTCTTCTTTTGGGAAGCGGGCGGTGACTGGCTTGTAGAGCACGAGGCGACGCTTAGAGCGCCAACAAGGCCCAAGGCCAGGAGGATGTGCGTGCTGAGCTGTGACTTAGTTGCCAAGCTAAAACCCTCAGAAGTGTCATGAAACCTCTATCGGTCGTCTCGACGCGAAAGTTAAGCGAAAGAAATGACTGCCGGAACCCTGGTTTTAAGGCATTGAAACCAAAAGGCTAATCTGCTACCTGTCGAGGGGCGCCTCGGGCGGAATTACGAGGAATCCCAGAGATGCCGGAATTACCAGAAGTCGAGTGCCTGACCCGCGCCGTGCGCGGAGTGCTAAAGGGCGGACAAATTCTGGAGGCCGACTTCCTGCGGCCGGACCTTCGAGATCCGATCCCGATCGACGAGTTTCGGGCTCTCCTAGTTGGAGAGGTGGTCGAAGACGTCTTTCGCCGGTCGAAGTATCTTTTGGTAAAGTCGCGCTTGGGCTACGGGGTCTTCCACCTTGGAATGACCGGCGCCATCCTACAGCATCCAACGGCTACCCCTCAGAATCCGCACACCCATGCGATTTTCCGCGTATTGAGCGGCAAAGGCCAAGAGACCTACCTGCACTTCGTCGACCCGCGCCGCTTCGGCCGAATCGATTGTCTGGCTGGCGACAGTTACGAAGACCACCAATACTTCGAAAGCCTCGGACCGGAGCCGCTAGTTACGAAAAAGCTCGGCCAGCATCTTTTCGACGCGAGTCGCAAACGCGCTGCTCCTATAAAAACCTTTATAATGGACGCGAAAATCGTTGTTGGCGTCGGCAACATCTACGCTAGTGAAGCGCTCTTTCGCGCGCGAATTTCCCCTAAGCGGAAAGCCGGGCGAATTTCCCTCGAACGCTACGAGGTTCTGGCGAGGGAAATTCAAACTACCCTCAAGGACGCCATCAAGGCGGGCGGCACGACCTTTCGCGACTTCCGGAATTCCGACGGAAATCCTGGCTATTTTGCGGTTTCACTCAAGGTCTATGACCGTGCGGGAGAACCCTGCGTGGAGTGCGGCAGGAAAATCCGGCAAATCAGACAGAGCGGGCGTTCCACGTTCTTTTGCGGA
>JAYWBY010000054.1:0-18214 GCA_043781115.1 Pseudomonadota bacterium | reverse complement strand
CCGCCGACATTCGCTACAACAGCGAAAACTATTACATGGGCGACAGTCTGACCTCTCAGCCGGTCGACGCGCGGGAAATCGTCGACATGGAAACCTTGGCGCTGCATGAGCTCGGGCATTTGCTTGGGCTCACGCACATGTCTTCGGCGATCGATCCGCAGTCGATCATGGTCCCTTCGCTGTACATCGGCCAAGGGCTGACCAACCGGCATTTGTCGCGAGGCGACATCGAACGAATCCAGAAGGTGTACGGTTGCAAAGGCGACCTCTGTACTCCCGAGCAGATCCTCGCGGCCGTCGACCGTCAGGACCAGCCGATCAAACAGCCCAAAGGCGCGACGACCGACACCGGCCATTGAGTCAAAATCCGCCCGGATACCGTCCGGCAACTAGCAGTTATTTCAAGTGAACTCAGCCAATCAAAAAAGTTCTTAAGCAGGTCTTTGCCGCCTCCGATAAGAACTTCAAGCAATCAGCATCGATTAAAGAACTTAGATTTTGCGAGGGAAGTCGCCAGTGAAACTGACCCGCATCCTTCATCTTTCTATTTCCATCGCCTTGGGCGGCGGGTTGCTCGTGTTGCAACCTTCTTGCGCAGGGAGCGGTGGCGGCGGTTTTGCTGGCGCAGTTGGCGGAAACCACGACTCGAAGTCCAAGGATTCGAGCAAGGAGGACGACAATGGCGAGGAGGAAGGCACTCAGGCCAACGTTCCTACGGAAGTCGCAGGCGCGTTCTTGGCTTGTGCGTTCATGGAGCCGGAAAATACCGTGGTCAGCCAGGCGCAGAATAACCCCAATTCCGATGCCGATATTGGCTGCGGTGTGTTCCGCAACGAAGGCGGCAAAGTAAGGCTGACCAACACGACGAACCTCGATTTCAAGGTCCACGTTCTGACGCCAAAAAATGAGATGATCGCGCTGAAGTTCCGTCGGTTGCCAATGGGCGCGGCGCTCCAAATTGTGGCGGCGGTGCCGGTCACGGACCTTGCCGGCACCATTCAGCTCGGCGTCAAAGGCCAAAAGACGGCGGTCGCCGCCTTCCGTAAATCGATACCTACCATCAACAATTTTAACGCAAAAATCGGCTTCAACATCGACGACTACATGCATAGCAACAGCTTGCAGCTAAGCGGCAACAACGTCATCCGCGTGCCGGTGCAGGGTCAAACCCAAGCGCAAGAAGCTTCGTGGTTCCCGCTCGTCGCCGCTGTGATCGTGGCGGTCGCCGGCGAGGAGATGGCGAACCAATCTTCGAATGACGACGGCATGGAACCTTACGTCCCCGCGTCGGCCAATTCCGGTACGTCGGGTAGCTCATCGCAATGGTCGAAAGACGACAGTTCTTGGGGCAGCAACGACTTTCAACAAACGCATCACAATAGTAACGGCGGCTACACAACCAATTCCAATGCCAACGGCGGAAATGGCGGCTGGAGCAACGGCGGCAACAACAGCGGCAGTGGCAGCCACAATGGTGGCGGGATGGCCGGCGGCGGATCTACGGGAAGCATGAACGGTGGCACGACGGGCGACGGCTCGTCGGGCGGTGGCTCGATGGGCGGAGGCACCTCAGGTGGTGGTTCCACAAGTGGCGGCGCGACGGGCTTTGGCGGCACGACCGGCGGCGGAACGACTGGTGCTGGCGGCTCATCCGCCGGCGGCACGACTGGTGGCGTTGGCGGCACGACCGGCGCGGGCGGTACGACTGGTGCTGGCGGTACGACTGGTGCTGGCGGTGATACGACGGGTGGTGTTGGCGGCACGACTGGCGCTGGTGGCACGACCAGCGGCGGCACGACCGGCGGCGGCACCACGGGCGCGGCGCCCTAAGTCAGAATCAAACAAAACTAAAAAGCCCGGGACGACCCGGGCTTTTTCTTTGTTTATCAGACGGTCAACCGCCGGTGAGTTTAGCGATCAGCTTCGACGCTTCTTGCAAGACTATCGGTTCCTTCTCAGGAAACTTCGAGCCAGCCTGGGCCTTGTCTGGCCGTCCGCCGCCGCGACCTTCTGCCAGCACGCTCAGCTCCTTGATCAGGTCCCCGGCCTTGATTTTGGCGCGGGCCTTCTCTCCTACGGCTGCTAACAGCGTCAAGTTTCCGTCCTCGACCTGCGTGAAGAAGGCGACGCCGTCGTTCAGCTTCGCGGCCAAGGAATCGAGCAAGACCTGATGGCTGGCCTTGGGGAATTGCGCGAGATCAAGCTTCTGGACGAGCTGCCGGGTACCGGTCGGCCCGACCTTGCCTTGGACGAGGAGGCCGTCGACTTTCGCCATGACGTTTTCCTGCTCCAAAACCTTGACGCGTCGCTCGGTGGCGGCGCTTTGCTCGGAGAATTTGTGGAAACGCTCTAGCGCCTCTTGGGGAGTCGTCTTCAACGCCTTCGAAATGCCGGCGAGCGCCTGAGCTTGAGCGCGTGTGAGTTCGAGCGCGCCAAGGCCGGTGACGGCCTCGATGCGGCGGATGCCAGCCGCAATCGAACTTTCCGAGGTGACGCGGAACATGCCGATCTGGCCCGTGGCGCGGGCATGAGTACCGCCGCAGAGTTCGTAGCTGAACTCGCCCATCTTGATGGTGCGGACACGGTCGCCGTACTTCTCGCCGAAGAGCGCCGCGGCGCCCTCCTTCTTCGCTTCTTCGAGCCCCTTTTCGACCATCGAGACGGGCAAGTCGGCGAGCACGTTCTCATTCACCAAAGTCTCAATTTGAGCTAATTCCTCGGAGCTTACGCCTTTCGGGTGGGTGAAATCGAAGCGCAAGCCTTCTGGCCCAACGCGTGAACCTTGTTGTTGAACGTGGGTCCCAAGGACTTTCCGCAAAGCGGCGTGCAGCAAGTGCGTCGCCGAGTGATTGCGCACGGTCGCGCCGCGCGCTTGGCCGTCGACGGTGGCCATCAGCTTTTTGAGGTTGTCCTTCTTCAAGAGGCCGTGGATCAAAGAGCACTTGTGGAGGTGCATCTCCAGCACCTTGAAGGTGTCGGTGACCCTAAGCTCGATGTCCTTTCCTTTCAAGACACCCGAGTCGCCGACTTGGCCGCCGGACTCCGCGTAAAACGGCGACTGGTCCAAGCAGAGCAAGATGTCGTCGCCGACTTCTCGGTAGCGAAGAACGTTCGTGTCAGCGGTCAGGGCTTCATATCCAACGAAGCGAGTGGCAACGCCGGGAGCAATGATTTCCCAACCTTCGTCGGAGTTGATGCTCGCGTCGAACTTGGCGGCGCTCCGCGCTCGCTCGCGCTGCTCTTGCATCGCGGTGGTGAAGCCCGCCTGATCGATCGTCAACCCGGCTTCTTCCGCCAGAACACCGGTCAAGTCCGCCGGGAAACCGTAGGTATCATAGAGGGCGAAGACTTCCGCGCCAGGGATCTCAGTCTTGTTCTTGGCCTTCACCTCGGTCGACATCTTGGCGAAGCGCGTCAAGCCGTCCTTCAGCGTCCGCATGAAGCGGTCCTCTTCGGACTGGATCACTTGGCTGATGTAATCCTGGCGCTGTGCCAGTTCGGGAAAGGCCTTGCCCATGACGTCGACGAGCGTCGGCAGGAGCTTGTAGATGAACGGCTCTTTTAAATTCAAATCCTGCGAGAACCGGCTAGCGCGGCGAAGGATCCGGCGCAAAACGTAACCGCGCCCTTCGTTGCCCGGCGTCGCGCCGTCGGCGATGGCGAAGGCGAGAGCCCGCAAGTGGTCGGCGATGACCCGGTGCGGCGTGCCCTTCGGACCTTGGTCGTACGGCACCTTGGTCATTTCGGCGATCTTGTCGATGATCGGGCGGAAGACGTCGGTCTCGTAGTTCGAACCCGTGCCCTGAACGATCGAGCAAATGCGCTCGAAGCCCATGCCAGTGTCGACATGCTTTGCCTTCAGCGGCTTCAAGTCGCCGCCCGATTGGCGCTCGTACTGCATGAAGACGTTATTCCAGATCTCGATGTAGCGGGCGTTCGTGCCGTTAACGCCGAGCACGGGATCCGCGAAGGTCGCATCTTGGGTCGACAGATCGCCCATGTCGAAGTGAATTTCGGTGCATGGCCCGCAAGGGCCGACGTCGCCCATCTCCCAGAAGTTCGACTTCTCTCCGAAACGCATGATGCGCCTCGGATCGATGTCGGTCTCGTTCTTCCAAATCGCTTCCGCTTCGTCGTCGTCTTTGTAGATCGTCGCGAAAAGGCGGTTCTTCGGCAGCTTCCACACCTCGGTGAGGAGCTCCCATGACCACTTGATCGCTTCTTTCTTGTAGTAATCGCCGAAGGACCAGTTGCCGAGCATCTCGAAGAACGTGTGGTGATACGTGTCGCGGCCGACCTCGTCGAGGTCGTTATGTTTGCCGGAGACGCGCAAGCACTTCTGCGAGTTGACGGCGCGCTTCAGCCCGAGGCGGTTGTCGCCGAGGAACAGAGCCTTGAACTGGTTCATGCCTGAGTTGATGAAGAGCAGCGTCGGATCGTCATGCGGCACGACGGGCGACGATGGGACGAACTGGTGGTCCCGTGCCTTGAAAAATTCGATGAACGACTGCCGGATTTCAGCGCCCCCGAGATAGGGGATGCCCCATTTTCCGCCCGTTTGATTATTCATGAGCTCGTTTACTCGACTTTTAGGAGCTCGATCTCGAAGACGAGGGTCGAGTTCGGCGGAATGACTCCGCCGACGCTCCGGTTGCCATACGCGAGGTGCGGCGGAATCACTAACTTACGCGTGCCGCCTTCCTTCATTCCTTTGAGGCCTTGGTCCCAGCCGGCGATGACCATGCCGGAGCCGAGTACGAAGCTGAACGGCGTGCCGTGATCCTTCGTGCTGTCGAATTTGGTGCCGTCCATCAAGGTGCCGGTGTAGTTGACCGTCACTTTTTTGCCGTCAGCAGCTTCGACGCCGGAACCCACTTTGACGTCAGTCATTTGCAGGGACGCCGGGGCGTCGGTCTGCGGGGCGGGCGCCGCCACCGGAGCGGACGAATCGGCCGGCGCGGCGGTCGTGGCGGCTGAGGTAGTGGCGGCGGCCGGCGTGGCCGCGTCCTTTTCTTTGGAGCATTGCTCACATCCCGTTAGAATCGCGCACGTCACGACAATCAGGGCTAAGGGCGAAGTCTTCATGGTAGTCCGGTCTCTATGGTTGAGTGGGCTCAGGACGTCATCGAGGAAGGTATTATGCAGCAACTTTACGGTCAATGCCACGGTGCGACGGTGATCTTGCACGGCGGCGCCGGCGCTCCGGACCCGCAGCGCTCAAATGCCGTAAATAAAGCCACGATCGCTCTGCGAGCGATTGCTCAAACCGCCTTGAAAAGTCTGAAATCGGGCAGGGACCCGCTTGACGTCGTCGTCGATTGCTTGAAAGAGATGGAGCTCGACGAGCAGTTCAACGCCGGCAAAGGCGCGGCGCTCCAAGCGGACGGCCAGGCTCGCCTCACCGCAGCGCTGATGGACGGCCCCAAGTCGACATTTTCAGCTGTTATATCAACTAGTTATATCAGTCACCCGTCGGTAATCGCCCGCCACCTTCAAGGAGAATCGTCGCGAGTGCTGACCTCGCCTGGCGCCGAGCTAAAGGCAAGACAACTCGGCATGCCGATCGAGTCAAGCCTGACTCCGGGTCGCGTGCGTCGCTGGGAGGAGAAGCTAGCGGCCGGCGCCACGTTTTGCGACACCGTCGGCTGCGTCGTTCGCGGCGCAGACGGCAAGCTTTATGCGGGGACGAGCACTGGCGGCAGAGGCTTCGAGTTCCCTGGCCGCGTCAGCGACTCAGGAACCGTCGCTGGCACGTACTGCACCCCTTTCGCCGGAGTTAGCGCCACTGGCGTAGGCGAGGAAATCGTCGACGACGCCCTGGCCGCGCGCCTTGAAACGCGGCGTCGCGACGGAAGCACTTTAGAAGCGGCCTCTCGTCTTTGTTTCGAGGAAGGCAAAGTGCGCGCGCGAGCTTACGGTTGGATTGCGCTGGACGCTGAGGGCCATTGGGGCGTGGCGCATCTGACGCCCGGAATGCCTTTCGTCGTCGTCAGCGAACAAGAAGGCGAAGCGGCGGCGGCGGTCAAAGGCTGATCACTTGCCGGTTTTGCCTTTTTCGACGATTGGGGCTTTCTCTTCGACTTTTACGTCTTCATCATCGTCGGCTTTCGACTTGGTCGAAGTCACGATCATCAGAGGGGCGTCGGGAACTTGCGCTTCGGGAGCGCCGTTGAGGAGGACCATTGCCGGAGCTTTTGGCCTGTCGGCGTCATAAATCATCAGCCGAGGGGGTAGGGGCGCTTGAGCGTCCCCGCCCTTCTTGGTACTCGCGGTCTTCTTGGCCTTCGCCTTGGCCTCCGCGACTGGAGACGCGAGCGCTACGCCGAGAAATGCGGCGATGAGCAACGGGATCTTCTTCATTGGCCCCCTCCGTTCTTGCCGTCGATGAAAGCGCTAATCTTGTCGGCCCATCGGCTTCCGGCTTCCTTCAGACCTTTGTCATTGAAGTGGCAGTCCTGGGGCTCGGCGGAAGTACCCCGAAACGTTTGATCCAGGTCGTCGGTGCTCGGGCCGGCGAAGAGCTCGGGAAGCGACTTTTGCGCCACCATCTTCTGCTGGGCTCCGGTCACCTCCGCCGAGGCGCCTTTCCATTCGGGTCCATAGGCCCCCGGAGCGCACCATGAAGCGACCGCGATCAACCATGGCGTCGTGGCCTTCGTGCGACCGCGAATGCCGTTCACCACGTCGGAAAGACCTTTTTCGTAATCCGCGCTGGTCGTGCTGTCCTTAGCGTCATTTTCGCCTTGATGCCAGAGAACTGCCCGGAATCCGGCGACTGCTAGCTGTTCGGCGCGACGAGCAGAGTATTCAAAGAGCCCAAGATTCTTCGCGTCCCCAGTCGGTGGCGGCGCGCCGGCGTCCCAATCCTTGATTGCCGTCCCGGAATAGCCCGTGCTGGCGAAGGCCACCGGCACTCTGTACTTTTTCACGAGGGCGTTCCCGGTATTCGGCCAATTGCTCCCGCCGTGGCCGTTGGCGGCATTGCAGACGGCGTCGTCGTGGACGCCAAGCTGTGGGTCGTCGCCCTTTTGCCATTTAGCGCCATCGGTCGAGACGACGAAGTCGTTGTCGACGGTTTGCGGCACGCGACCGCAATTGGTCGAGTTCGACTGGCCGGCAATCATGAAAACCTCGCCGACGCCAATTTGCTGAACTTGGCCGTGGCCGACGGATTTGGTTTTTGCGGCGTCCATTAGCAAGACATCGAGCTTGAACCAGCCGCCCGCCGGCGCCTCGACGACTTGTTTGACGACGCCAGCCGCGTCGGGAGCGACCGGGAATTCTTGCCATTGACCATTGGCAGCGGAGCCGTTGGAGGCTGCGACGCCGGAAAGCCGAACGCGCAGAAACTTCGCCCCGGCGGCGGCGTCGACGTGGAGCGACACGAGGACAGGGCCTTTGTCGGCGGTTTGGCGCTGGAAAACTTGGCGTTCATGCGGCAAATCCAGCGTCATTTCCGGGCCTGCGGAAGTCAGCTTCAAGCTGCGAGACTTCAGCGTCGCGGCCCCGTTCAGCGCCACGAGGTTAATGACGCTGCCTTCGTTCAGTGCGAGAGGAAAGGAAGCATAGAAAGAGCGGTTGTTGGCGTCCTTCAATGCCCGCATGTTTTTGGCGCTGGTGCCGCCCACGCACTCGTCGAGAGTGACGTCTATGCAGATGTTGACGCCGGTCTCGCCACCGGGAGCGGCCGTATAGACGTAGAATTTCGTGGTGTCGCCTTCGACGGGGGCGATCAACACGGGAAGCACGGAGGCGCTGTCCACGGCCAGCGAACCTGATCCTTCGCCAGGCTTTTGGGCGCAGCCGAGTATCGTCAAGGCGCTTGCGGCGAGGACGAGGCTAATTTTAAAGGCTGAGTTCATCGGGCGCTCCTCAAGGCTTGTCGGCGGCGTCAGTCGCCAGCCATTTCGAGCCGTCCGGGAGCTTGTCGGAAACGCCGTCCCAGGTTCCGATTCGCGCTAAGTGAGCCCGGACCTCTTGGGGGTCGAACGCCGTCGACGTGTCGGTCGTTGATGTCTTCGTGCCCGTGTCGCTCGTAGTCGTGGTCGTAGTGGCAGTCGAAGTGTCGGGCTTGTTTCCGCCGCCCGGCGTTCCCGGCTCCAGCGTCACTCCACCATCGGTGGCCGAATTCGTACCGGTCGCAATCGGCGGCGGTACGACTGGCGGATGTTCGCCTGACGCGTTCGCCGTGTCGACGCCCGTCGCGGTGTTGGCGGCCTGATCCTTGTTGGCTTTCGTGTGGGGATCAGACTTCGTAGGTAGCAGCGTCGTCTTATGCTTCGAACTGGTGCAGGCCGTCGCCGCAAATGCGGCGACGAGCGACAAGGCGAAAGCGAGGCGCGTGGCTCGGCTCATGCTTTTGGTCCCAAAGCAGTGGTTCAGTCTGGCGAAAGTGCTGAGGACCTTATCGGCTGCCGCGGCCCAAACCTTTAGAATGTGTCAAAGACCGACGAATTTCCTGAGAAGTTCCGCGGGGATTCTGCCGAAATGTCGAGGTCCTTCAAACGTCGAGGTCCGCCGTCACCGCCTTCGCAAGCTGGCGGTAGTACGGCTTTTTGTCTCCAGGAGGAGTCAAAAGCCGCGGGCTGGTGATGTTGATCTCGGAGAGGTATCCGCCAATCATGTCGAAGCCGATAAAGACGACGCCTGCGGCGAGGAGCGTACGGGCGACACGCGTTACGCGATCGACCTCCGCCTTGGTCGGCTCATAGCTACTAAGCACCGCTCCAGCTCTGGTGTTGGCCAAGTAATTTCCCGAGGCGGGCTTTTTCAAGCACCAGGCGATCGGCTCGCCGAAGGCCGTGAAGACGCGAACTTCCCCTTCATAAATGGCTTTGTCGAAACCTTGGATCAATCGCAGCTGCGTGCCCTTGGCCGTCTCTTCTTGCAGTTTCGCCTCGACGAGCTCCTTACCTTTGGCCAGCTCGAGTCGCTCGACGCCGCGGCCGCCAAACAACGTCAAGGGCTTCAAGATGGCGTCACCTTTCGCTTCCTTCTCGACAAAACGCATCAACTCCCCGGCATTGGAGCTGACCAGCGCCGGCTTGGTCTCTGCCGGGAAGCGCAAAATCGCCAGTTTTTCGTTGTATGTTCGGAGTGCGCTCGGGGCGTTGTAGACGCGCGTCGTCCGGGTCGCCGTGTCGAGCAGCCACGTCGTGGCGATGTATTCCATGTCGTAGGGTGGATCCTTTCGCATGTGGATCGCTGAGAAACTGGGCAAGTGCCGGTTTTCAGGCTCGCCGGGGGCGAACGTTTTGGCATCGCCCTTGAAGGTCAACGGCCGGCATCGGGCCATGGCGCCAGTCGTGCCGGAATGCCACGCCAGTTGCCGCGGCTCGGCCACGAGCACTTCGTGTCCCGAGGCCTTTAGCTCGAACATCAGCCGCAAACTCGAGTCGAGATCGCGGTTGAGGGATTCGAGTGGATCGATCAGAAAAAGGTGTGACGGCGCCATGGGCTAGTCCTGTTGCGAGGGTTGGACTTTAAGTGATATCTAGCCCAAAACCCTCGGGGCGTCCAATTGGCCCCGTCTTGCTCTCCGAACTCGAGGCCAGCCATGAAATTGCGATCGTTGAAGGACCTGGATTTTGCCGGCAAGAAGGTCTTTCTGCGGCTCGACTTGAACGTGCCGATCAAGAACGGCGTGATCAAGGACGAGACCCGCATCGTCGAGGCCTTGCCGACGGTGAAATACATCCTCGAGAGGACGAACAAAGTCGCGATCGCCAGCCATCTCGGCCGTCCCGACGGCGAAGTCGATCTGAAGTACTCGCTGGAGCCCGTCGGGGCTCGTCTCGCCGAGTTGCTCGGCAAGGACGTCGTCTTCGTCAACGACTACGACAAAGAGCCCGCCGACCAAGTGCTCAATCAGCTCGACGCCAATCAATTTATGCTCCTCGAGAATCTGCGTTTCAACCCGGGGGAGACGAAGAACGACCCCGAGTTCTGCCGTCAGCTAGCGCACGGTATCGATCTATATGTCACCGACGCCTTCGGCACGGCTCACCGCGCGCACGCCTCGACCGTCGGGGTCGCCGAGCTGATCAAGCCGGAACGTCGCGCCGCCGGCTTTTTGATCGAGAAAGAGATCAGAGCTCTGGAAGAAATCATGACGGCGCCAGCCGCCCCGTTCACGGTCGTCATGGGCGGAGCCAAGGTATCGGACAAGATCGCCGTCATCCTCAGCTTGATGAACCGGTGCAATCACTTGGTCATCGGCGGCGCCATGGCTTACACGTTCTTGAAGTATAAGGGCGTCGCCGTCGGCACGTCGCGCGTCGAAGCCGATCGCATGGACCTGGTGGAGTCGATCTTCCGCAACGCCGAGGCGCGTCGCGTCGAGATCCATTTGCCGGTCGACCACGGTTGCGCCAAGGAATTCAAGGAAGGCGTCTCCCGCGTGGACGTGGCGACCCCTGAGATCCCGGACGGCTTGATGGGCCTGGACATCGGTCCGAAGACGCTGGCCGTTTATCAGGACGTGATCGAGCGGTCCCGCACGGTTTTCTGGAACGGCCCGATGGGCGTGTTCGAATGGCCCGACTTCGCCAGAGGCACCAACGGCATCGCCCGCGCCATGGCGACTTGCACCGGCAAGACCTTCATCGGCGGCGGCGACTCGGTCGCGGCCGTCAATCAAGCCGGCGTCGCCGACAAGATGACGCACATTTCGACCGGTGGCGGCGCGGCGCTCGAATTCCTCGAAGGCCGCTCACTCCCAGGAATCAAAGTCCTTCAGCTGTAACGCCAAGATCCTTCGCGGAGCCCTCATGCGCGTCAAGATGCTCGCCGGCAACTGGAAGATGAACAAACTCAACGCCGAGCTGCCCGGATTCTTCGAGACCTTCGCCAAGGAACTTGTGCCCGACTTTCCCAAAGCCTACCAAGGCAAAGTGGAAGTCGTGTTCGCCGCCCCCTTCACGCTGCTGATGGAAGCCGCCCGCCTCGGGGCTAGGTACGGCATCCGCGCTGCGGCCCAAAACGTCCACCACGAAGCAAATGGCGCCTTTACCGGTGAGACGTCGCTTCCGATGCTGAAGGAAATCGGCGTTACGACGACCTTGATCGGCCACAGCGAACGACGGCAGTACTTCGCCGAGACCGACGACTCGGTGAAGAAGAAGACGGTTGCCGCGCTCGCCCAAGGCGTCACGCCGATCGTCTGCGTGGGCGAGACGCTCGCCGAAAGAGAAAAGAACCAGACGGAAGCCGTAGTCACTCGCCAAGTCGCAGCCGTTCTCGAAGCGGTCGCGGAACCGCAAGATTTGATCATCGCCTATGAACCGGTTTGGGCCATTGGCACCGGCCGCTCAGCGACCAGTGCGCAGGCACAGGAAGTTCATAAATTGATTCGTGGTTTGGTCCGCGCACGTTACGGCTCGGGGAAAGGCGACGCGATGCGTCTTCTCTACGGCGGCAG
Organism: Pseudomonadota bacterium; assembly: GCA_043781115.1. Classification (GTDB taxonomy): domain Bacteria; phylum Bdellovibrionota_B; class Oligoflexia; order Oligoflexales; family CAIYRB01; genus CAIYRB01. The sequence continues at coordinate 6,795 of JAYWBY010000054.1, read as the reverse complement.
CGCCAACCCCGCCAATATCGACGAGCTGCTGAAGCAGCCCGATATCGACGGCGGCTTGGTTGGCGGAGCTTCGTTGAAGCCGCAGGATTTCGCGAAAATGGTGCGGGCTGCTCGCTAAGGAGACTTATCGTGGATTGGAAGGATTCGGGACGCGTCGCGCTATGGCAGTTCGGGGTTACGGTCCTAGTCGGCGTCTTGTGTTACCTGATCTCTCAGTACCTGCATCACGACATGCCGAGTTCGATGAGCGGCTTGGCGATGCTGCTCGGGGCGCAGGCTTTCGCCTTGTCGAGAGAGGCGAAAGTCCCAGGTAACCTCGAAGGTCGCATCTGGCGGTTGACGTGGAAGACCTCGCTCATCACGACAGTCGTGGGCGTCTTCTTGGCCATCGGTTATTTCAAAGTGGCGGCCTCGGAGCTCCCCGAGATTGAAGAGCTTATGCACCACATGGAAACGCAGCCCATCTTCGACGTCATCGTCTTGGTCGTGGCGGCGGTCATGGCCTTGGCCATGACCTCGCTGGGCCTGAAAATGGGCACGCGCCTGGCCCGAAAAAACGCGCTCAGGAAGGTGAGCTAGTCATTTCAATGGGGCGTGCTCCGCCGATGTAAGCCGCGAAGCGTTCTTTCGCCAACGTGCATTGGCGAGCCTTCTTCTCGGCCTTGCTTTCGCCGCGTTTTCTGTCCAGGCCGGGCAGGAGCCCAAGGTTGGCGTTCATCGGCGAGAAGTCACTCAGACCGCCAAAAGTGACGTAATGCGCCAAGGCTCCGATTACCGTGTCGCGCGGCGGCATGGCGAAGGTTTCGCCGCGGAGCTTGGCGATGGCCGAGCGCGCCGCCAAGAGGCCGATGGCGGCCGATTCCGTGTAGCCCTCGACGCCGGTGATTTGGCCGGCAAGAAAGACGCGGGGCGACGATTTGAACGACAAGTCGGGCGATAGGACTTCGGGGCTCTTGACGTAGGTGTTGCGGTGAACCGAGCCGTAACGCAAAAACTCGACTTCACGGAGTGCCGGGATCATTGAGAAGACGCGCTTTTGCTCGGGCCACTTCATTTTGGTCTGGAAGCCGACCATGCTGTACATGGTGCCTTCGACGTTCTCCAGACGGAGTTGGAGGTTCGCCCACGGCCGATGGCCGGTGCGCGGATCGACGAGGCCGACCGGCTTCATCGGACCGAAGCGCAAAGTCTCGCGGCCGCGCTCGACCATCACCTCGATCGGCAAGCAGGCTTCGAAGTACTTCGTCTCTTCGAAGGCATGCAGCGGTGAGTATTCGGCTGTGGCAACCGCGGTAATGAATGCTTCGTACTCGTCGCGGTTGAGCGGCAAGTTAAGGTAGTCGCCTTCGGCACCGCTTTCTCCTTTGTCGTAGCGGCTGGCCTTGAAGGCGTGGTTCATATCGATGGAATCGGCGGAAAGAACCGGAGCAATAGCGTCGTAGAAGTAGAGGCGACGGGTCACGCCACTCAGGCGCTCGAGTTCGCTCGCCAAAGCCGAGGACGTGAGGGGTCCCGTGGCGAGAATTAGGCACTCGTTGCGCTCGGCCAACTCCTCGGACGAGGGCACCGAGGTGACTTCGCCGCCGACGCGAGTAAATCCCGGGTGCTTCGAAAGCTCCCTATCGACCGCGGCAGAGAACACCTCGCGGTCGACGGCCAGCGCCTGACCCGCCGGGACCTTGGCTTCCGCGGCAGCGCGAATGATCAGGGACCCCATCTCGGACATCTCGGCCTTGAGACGACCCGGTGCCGAGTCGGGAGAGATCGATTTGAGGGAGTTTGAGCAGACGAGTTCTGCAAGCTGACCGGTCTTGTGGGCCGGCGTCAGGCACGTCGGCCGCATTTCGTGAAGAATGACCTGATATCCAGCATTTAAGGCTTGCCAGGCAGCCTCCGAGCCAGCCAACCCACCCCCAACAATCCTGATTTTAGGTAATAAATTTGATGAGTTGGTAAGCAATGGGGTCGTCCTATGTCGTCAGGGACACACTTGAGCCTGGAAAAGGCTGACTTCTATAGCACGAGGCCTAGAAAAAAAGGCCAAAGAATCGACCATTTTCAATAGTTTCAGCCACTTATTCCGTGGCACGCCAGCTGCAATGTAATTAAACAGAGACGCACGAAAATTCAGGAGGGGGACGTATGAAAACCAAGGTCTTGATCATCGAAGACAACTACTCCAAGTACTTTACGACCAAGCAGGTGCTCGAAGCCCAATTGAAGCTGAACATTGATGCCCGCGATGTCGAAACGAGCCAAGAATTGATCAACGCCACGGCCGAAGTGAACCCCGACATGATCCTCTTCCGCCCGAACGGCGGAGTCGCTGAGCTGCTGCAGAAGATGAAGAAACGTCGGACCAACCGTCGGAATACTGAAATTACGCTGCTGTTGGCTGATGAGTTCGACGATGAAGCGGTGCGCAAGTTCCAGTTGTATATGGAAAGCATGTCACGGCAGACCGATGAAGCGGCTGCTGCTGCCTGAACGATCGTCGCCTCTATAACAGGCGTCTCGAAATAATTGAGGCTCGGTCTAGGACCGAGCCTCAACTCGTTTTAGGTCGAATTTAGGGACAGAACGACATTGTCGTCGAGCGCTTCTGTGGCCCGGCGCGACGGCTGCCGCCTAGCGACTGCCCCTTGAGGTGGGCCTTGATTTGGGCGACGGTGGCAATCAAGGGCGCGGCGGCCTGATTGGTCTTTGCCATCAGCAGCGCACCTTCGATGGCGGCCACGCAGAACATCGCCAAGGAGTTCGGGTCGACCCCCGTGCGGAGCTGACCCTTCGTACGCATCTGAATCAGACCCTGCGTCAGACAGGTTTCCCAATGCGCGAAGGTCGATTGGAGGTCGAGCCGGAGGGCCTCGTTTTGACCCGACAGCTCGCTTGCCAGGTTGCCGAGGGGGCAGCCCTGGCTGTAAATCCCAGCGTCGTAATCGGCGAGGATCCGGTCGAGCCAGGCGTCGACGCCGGCCATGGTCCCGAGGTTATCGAGCAACCCCTTTTGGGCTGCCGGTAAGGCTGCCAAGTGGAAGTCGATCAGCTCTTTCACCAACGCGTCCTTGTTGGTGAAGTAGTGGTAGAACTGGCTCTTGCCAGTGCCAGACGCGCTGAGCACGTCGTCGACGCTGGTGCCGTTGACCCCATTCTTGTACATGAGCTTCGCTGCGGTCTCGAGAATCCGCTGCCGCGTCGAAGCGCCTCGGGCTGATTTTGTTTTCATACGTCCATTGTAGCAAGAAACCCGGTGGGAATAAAATTCCCACCGGGTTCTAGTACGATACGATGTCGATCAACGCCTTGAGGCTCAAGGGGCCGAGGCAGATTCGTCTCTTTGGAGTTCGGTCGTGACGAGGTCGATCAGCTGGGACGAAACCGAGATGATGTCCCGGGCGGCGTAGCCTTCATCCTGGAGTTGGCGGTAAATCGAGCTCGCGAGGACTTTGACGGCCTTGTCGCTCTTCGAGATGGATTTCGTTGCCGAGTGCTGCGTGCTGGCCGAACTCTTCATGGCGTTCTCCTGACCTATTCACTTGGGCTGAAGGGCTTACTTCTATTAGAACTACAACATATATGCCAAACAGACGTATTGTTGTTCAATAATCCCGTAACAGTCAATTATGCAACGATAATCTTAACACAAGTCCGCCCCTTTCTTAAAGTCGCCAAAAGGGAACATCCCGACTTTTGCCTTTGATGTCTGTGCCCTAAAGGACACATGACAGCCGCGCAATGTGGTAGTAATGGTACAAAACTCGGGACGACCTAATCCTAGCCTAGAGGCAGCTACGCGTGGCGACAAAACGTCTATTCAATCTGGAAGTTATGCCTGCCGACGAGCACTTCCTGAATTTCTCCGCGGCGCTCTTTCACTTGCTTCCGAAGAACGCGATTAGTTGGATGACGGGGGTCCTAGCGCGCATCGCCTGGCCGAAGCCGATGGCTCAGTGGCTTTGCCGGAGGTTCGCGGCGCTCTTCAAGTTGAACCTCGCCGAAGCGGAATTCTCCATAGAAGCTTACGCGTCGGTCGAGGACCTCTTTACCCGGAGGCTGAAGCCGGGGCTGAGGAAGATCTCTGGCGCCGTTTGCTCGCCAGCCGACGGCTTCCTTGCGCGATCGGCTCCAGCCTCCAGGGGTACCGCCATTCAGGCGAAGGGTCTCGATTACGACTTGGGGGAATTTGTCTTCGGCGCGAAAGACATCGACCCCGCGTTCGAGCCGGCCTGGTATCAGACCGTCTACCTCGCTCCCCACAATTACCACAGGGTGCACAGCCCGTTCGCGGGCCGCTTGACGGTTCTCCGCTACCTCCCTGGCCAGCTTTGGCCGGTCAACGTGCCGTTCGTGCGCCGGATTCCGCGACTCTTCGCCCGCAACGAACGCTTGTCGTTCGAGTTTCGGCTCGTGGGGGGCGGACGCGCCTTTGCTGTAATGGTCGGAGCATTCAATGTCGGGAGAATGTCGACGCCGCTGGCCCCGGACCTCGTCACGAACGCTCTGGGGCGCCAGCTAGGAATGGCGCCGGTCGTCCACCGTTTCGCCGCGATCAAGAACGTGGCCCAAGGAGACGACCTCGGCACCTTCCTGCTCGGCTCGACCGTCATCCTCGTCTATGACCGTGCGGCCCTCGATGGACTGGCGATTCCCCTAGTACAAGCCGAAGGGAATGCGCCTATACTGATGGGTCAAACTCTCTGCCGAGGCAGCCATGATTGAGCAAAATGCGCGGCGCACGAAAGTCGTAAAATCCTTCGAAGGCGGGGCCCTCGGCGCCGCCGAAGCGAAGCAGGTCACGTCGGAAGAAGTCGACGTGCTGCGGCTCGTCTATCACACGCGTCATGCTGCCTCGATCGCCGAGTTCATTCGTGCGATCAAAGACCAGCCGAAAGGCAAGTCGCGTCAACCGATCATGCTCGACGTTTCGAGTTGGGTGCAAGCAAGCGTCACTGGCCTGAAAGACCCGAAAGAGGTCGCCTTCGGCGAACGCATCGTCATGTCGCAGGTGGGCGGCCCAGGCCCTTATTTCCTGAAGACGGAAACTTGGGACAGGCTCTTCGTCGTCGACGCCAAGGTCTTCATCGGATCGGGCAACGTCGCGCTCCGGACGGTGTCGGTGAACAAGGACCGCGTCGAACTCGAAGTGACCCAGGGGGGCACGATTTATTCCGATATGGACGTGACGATACCTGAAACGAGGAAGGACCCCGAGCGCCGCATCATCTCCGCGGACGAGCTGGCACCTTTGGTAAGGGAAGGCATCGACTATCTGATCATCCCGGGCCAATGGAAGCCGGGAAAGATCACGGCCATGCGCCAGACCTTCGCCGCGACCTTTGGCGACCGCGCCCCTTGGTTGATCGCAAAAGTGGATTCGGGCGACGTGTACGAACGCTTGCCGGAGATTTTGCCGGTCGTCGAGGGCGTATTGATCTCGCGCCGCGAAATGGCTTTGACGCTGAACCCCGTGACCGTGCCAATGATTACCAAAGAAATCATCCAGCTCTGCAACGACCAAGCGAAGGTCGTGCTGACGGCGAGCGAAATGTTGGCGTCGATGCGCCGCAACATCACCCCGACGCGGGCCGAAGTGTCGGACGTAGCCAACGCCGTGCTCGATGGTACCGACGCCGTCGTCCTTTCCGAGGAGGTCGCCAACGGCCGCCACGGGGCCAAGGCCGTCGGCGTCATGCACCGGATCATCATGGACATCGAAGAGCGCAACAACGTTTCTCAAAACTGGGTGAAGCACGCGCCTCGCATCGAGAACGAGATGGACGCCATCGCCTATCACGCGTTGAAGACTGCCGAGCGGATCAAAGCAAAAGCAATCGTAACCATTACCAAAGCCGGCAACACGGCACTGAAGCTCGCCAGTTTTCGCGCGCCTATTCCGATTATTGCGGTGACCTTCTCGGAAGCCGTCCGCAACCGCCTGTCGCTCGTTCGGGGCGTCGACACCCTCCAACTCGACGCCAATCCGAACCTCGATGAGGTTCTGCCTTTGGTGAATGACCAATTAGTACGTGGCAGTTGGCTCAAGGCCGGCGACCCGATCATCTTCGTGGCCATCACCCTCTCTCCAGTCGGCCGAGAATCTAGTAATCTATTTACTATCCAGATTCTCAACTGAAGCTGCCTTGATGGCGGTGTAGGGGGACAGCCATGGCTAGGGCATTGGTCCGCGCCTTCGCGGCGGGTTTGCTTTTGCTCGCCTCGGCGCCTAAGGCGCAAGCGCAGCAAGTCTCGGCTCAGAAGAAGACCGACCAAGGCACGCTCGGCGGTAAGTGGTACAGCACGGTCGAACTGCGTCATCACGTCAACACGTACTTCAACGACGACGGGAGCTACGATCGAGCCGACCCGTCGTTGCACCTCCGGTTGCAGTTCGGCGCGCAATTTTATGACGGTCTCGTCGATACGTACGCGACGCTCGGCGCTTACAAGCAGCCGGAGTCCCAGCAGGTCCTTCAGCGTCAGCCGGAGTTCGCCGTCGACTTCTATCCGTTAAGGGGCGACTACTTCTCGCTCCTTCAATATAACTTCATCCAATTTCCGGTCCGCCAGGCGAACACTTCGGCGGAAACGCAAGACGACACCGTCGAGCCGTACAATTCCGGGTCTGTCTACACGATTGGCTTGGCGCCGACGGCCAAGTACGCGTTCATGGCGTCGACCTCTAAATTCGAGGTCAAAGGGGGGCTGGACGGGTGGACGAGACTTTACAGCCAGAAGCAGTACACGACCGCTCCCGCGCGCTCGACGGACGAAGACGACGACGGAGACCGGTTCAGC
>JAYWBY010000053.1:0-18255 GCA_043781115.1 Pseudomonadota bacterium | reverse complement strand
GACCACGAAAGAGTTCCGCCTTGGTGATCGGACCAACGGCAAGGGGTAACGGGCCTGGATCCAGTTCCCACGATTTTTGCAGGGAAGCGGTATCGGCTCCGGACGGATGGCCGGATGTTGCCACTGAGCACGAAAATGCTGCGGTCTGTAGCGTTTTGGTGTCACGACAAGCGAGGCGTGCGCGATGGAAATATTGTCTGCTGAACAAGAAGCTCCCAAGGAACGTGAGATCGAACAGCAGGTCTTCGATCTTCCATTATCGGACGCCAAGCGGTCGTTCGAGCGGCACTATCTCCAGCTGCTCCTAGAACACTGCCGAGGTAACGTCGGCGCCATGGCGCTTAAGGCGGGGCGCTACCGGGCGGACATCTATCGCTTGTTGAGCCGCCACGGAATATCGCACGATCAGTTCCACCCGCGTTCCTAAGCCTGGGCCGGACTTCAGGCGCCGTTCGCTTATCAACCTTCCGCCGTTTACCCTGACGGCGGAGGTGACTCATGCCGCTGTCTGTGCTGTACGCCCTAACTCATATGGCGTCTCAAATAATGTACAAGTGGGTTGCCCCACCGGCGGTGGACGACCAGACCGCGACGACTCTGGATGGACTATCCGGCTTACCTGCAGCGGCAGAGCTTTCCGAGCGGGAGTGGCGGGAGTTGATAAGCTGGGGACAAGGTCCCGGCCTCGCCCTCGTGCCATGGCTAAAAGCCTATTCATTCAAGTACGATCCGGACGCGACGCGATTGAGCTCGGAAGCGGTGAAGCATTTCTCTTCGTTGAAGGAACAAGGTGGGCACTACGTCACTTTGGCGGATGAGGCGTTCCCTCCGCTACTTCGCTTAGTGCGGGACCCGCCGGTCGCATTCTCGGCGGTCGGGGAACTCGGGCTCATGAGGCGACCGGCCATCAGTGTCGTCGGGTCGAGGAAGGCGTCGGCCCTCGCCATGAGAGAGGGGTTCGCCCTCGGTCGAGCCCTTGCGGCGTTTGGGGCACTGGTGGTTAGTGGTGGCGCCTACGGGTGCGACATCGCCGCCCACCAAGGAGTCTTGGCGGCCGGCCTTTATCCCGCCCCAGCCGCCGGGGTTTTCGCAGGCGGCCTTCAAGAACTCTATCCGATAGGTAACAGTGCGATATTCGAGAGGTTGCGCCGCCGGCGTGGTCTCTTCCTGTCGGAGCGCTTGTGGCAGGCTCCGAGTCGCCCTGCCGACTTTCCCGTTCGCAATCGCATCATATCCGGTCTGTCTTCTGTCACGGTCGTGCTGCAAGCGGCCGAGCGCTCGGGCGCTCTTGTCACAGCGCGTCTGGCTTTGGAGGAGGGACGAGAGGTTGCGGTCCTGGTCCATCCGCAAGGTGACGTTAGGGCCGACGGCAGCGCTGCTCTCATCTTAGACGGCGCGACGAGCTTCATCAGTGCCGAGGCCCTGATGCAGCGGCTGTCCGGCCAACCCCTTGCCATGACCTAAGGTTAGCTGCTACGACTGTAAGACCGGAAAGCCGCTGCATATAAGTATTAGCATCAACAGGCTTTTGGCGTTTTGCGAGGGTTCATGACGAATTCCGTCGATGCGACTCAGGAGTGGTGGCGGGCAGTTCACTGCATCGCCGACTTGGTCAACCGCGAGGGCGTCCAACCGGGCGAGGACCAACTCATCCGCACTGAGCTGGCCGAGCTCGGATTCTCAGCCGACGGCATCGGCCGGGCGCTCGATTGGGTCGACATGGCCTCGCTCTCTGGCAACCTGATGGACACGCTTGGCATGCTGCAGGAAGTGTCACCCAACGTCCGGATCGACCACCCCTTGGAGCGCGCCAGCATTCATCCCCTACTTAGGCGGGCGGTATATGCTTGTCGTCGCCGGGGACTCATCACCCAGGACCTCGCCGAGCGATTGATCGAGGGCCTCCGCACGCTAGACACCCGCGATTGGGACGAGCACGAAATCGAATCCTATTTGGCGGAAGTCTTGGCGGTAATGCCGCTCGGATCACCCGCGAAGGATTTGGCTGCGCTCTTGGTCGGCCGAGGCAAGGACCAGTTCAACTAAGTTAGGATCGGCATGGCCAAGTATCTCGTAGTCGTGGAATCACCGACGAAGGTCAAAGCCCTGAAGAAGTACCTTGGCAAGGACTACGAAGTCCTGGCGTCGAAGGGCCACGTCAAGGACCTGCCCGACCGCTCCCTCGGAGTCGACGTCGAGAACAACTTCGAACCCCAATACGTCACGATTCCAGGCAAAGAGAAGATCCTGAAGGAAATCACCGATGCCGCCAAGAACGCCGAGGCCGTCTACCTCGCGCCTGACCCCGACCGCGAGGGCGAAGCCATCGCGTGGCACATTGCCACCGAGCTGAAGAACCCGAAGGAGACGATCCAGCGGGTGCTGATCCAAGAGATCACGAAGAAGGGCGTCCAAGACGCCATCAGTAAGCCGGGCGAGCTCGACATAAACAAGTACGAGGCCCAGCAGGCGCGCCGTATACTCGACCGCCTCGTGGGGTATCAGATCAGCCCTCTCCTTTGGAAGAAGGTCAAACGCGGCCTTTCCGCCGGGCGCGTCCAAAGCGTCGCCGTTCGCCTGATCTGCGAGCGGGAGGCGGAGATCCGCAAGTTCCGGCCCGATGAATATTGGACCGTCGACGTAGCCCTCGACGCCGCGGTTCCGCCGACGATTCTGTCTCGTTTGACCACCGTGGACGGCCAAAAGATCGGCAAGGATTACCGCGTTCAGGCGGAGAAGGAAGCTACTTCGATCAAGACACGCATCGAGGGCGGCAAGCTCGTGGTGCGGAGCGTGCAACAGCGCGAACGCAAGAAGAACCCCGTGCCGCCGTTCACGACGTCGAAGCTGCAGCAGGAAGCCTACCGGAAGCTAGGTTTTAACGTGAAGCGCACGATGTCCGTGGCGCAGAGCCTCTACGAAGGCGTCGACATCGAGGGCGAGGGCCCGGTCGGTCTCATTACGTACATGCGTACCGACTCCACGCGCTTGTCCGACGACTCCGTCGAGGCTGTGCGCGTCATGATCAAGGACAAGTACGGCAAAGAGAACATTCCCGAGAAGGCGATTCAGTACAAGACGAAGAAGTCCGCCCAAGACGCGCATGAAGCCATCCGCCCGACGATGCTTGAATACGGGCCGGACAAAGTCGCCAAGGTCCTGAACAAGGACCAGCTGTCACTCTACAAGTTGATCTGGAACCGCTTCGTCGCTTGCCAAATGAAGCCAGCGATCTACGACCAGATGTCTGTCGACTTCGATGCCGACGGCGGCAAGATCGGCTTGCGCGCCACCGGCTCGCGCCTCTTGTTCAAGGGTTTCCTCGAAGTCTACGAAGAGGGCCAGGACGAAGAGCGCAAGCGCGCCGACGAAGAAGAGGGAGAGGAAGCCGACGGCAACCTTCTCCCGCCTTTGAAGGAAGGCGAAGTAGTCAAGCTCAAGAAGCTCGACCTCGAACAGCACTTTACCCAGCCGCCCCCACGCTTCAACGAATCCTCGCTGGTCAAAGAGCTTGACGAGAAGGGCATCGGCCGGCCGTCGACTTATGCAACCATTCTTTCGACCATCGTCGATCGCGGCTACATCAAGAAGGCGGAGAACCGCTACGAGCCGACGGTGCTCGGCGAGAAGGTCAACGAGCTGCTGGTGCAGTCGTTTCCCAACATCTTGAGCGTGACGTTCACCGCCGGAATGGAAGAGACCCTCGACCGAGTCGAAGAGGGCACCGTCCGCTGGCGCGACATTTTGAAGGAGTTCTACCTCCCCTTCTCGACGGCCGTGAAGGGCGCCGAGACTGGCATGCGTAACGTCAAGGCGTCGTCCGAACCGACCGACATCAAGTGCGACCGCTGCGAGGGCATTTTCCACATCAAATGGTCGTCGAGAGGCGAATTTCTCGGTTGCTCGAGCTACCCGAAATGCCGCAACACGCGGGAATTCACCCGGGACAATGAGGGCAAGATCGTCGTCAACGAGCCGAAGTATTCGGGCGACGCTTGCCCGAAATGCGGCAAGGACATGATCGTGCGCTCGGGCCGCTACGGCGACTACATCGCCTGCGTCGAATACCCGTCGTGTCCGACGGTCAAGAGCCCGCATTCCGACGTCAAATGCCCAGAGGAAGGTTGTTCGGGCGGCCTCGTGCCGCGGCGCACGCGGACGGGCAAGACGTTCTGGGGCTGCACGAACTACCCTGGCTGCCAATACGCCGTGTGGGACAAGCCGATCAATCAACCGTGCGGCAATTGCGCCTTCCCGCTCCTCACCGAGAAGACGACCAAGCGCGACGGCATCCGCAAGATCTGCCCTTCGTGCAAGACGGTCATCGAGACGATTCCTCCGGACCAGGTCGCTGAAGGCGGACCGGCCGAGGAGACGTCGACCTAAACGGCGAGCGGCTGAGATCATGCGCCGCAACCAATGGGTCAAAGAAATAGGAATCTCTGAATAAAAGAACGGCCGGAGTTTTAAAAACCTCCGGCCGGCCGTTCAGCGATTCCAATTTCTTTGACCCATAGGTTATCGCACGTTCCTTTAGGAATGCGCCGCAAGCCACGCTATTCGTCGATGTTTTCGCCGCTGTCGTCGTCGTCGCCGACCAAGCACGAACCAGTGTCAGTCCCAGTGCCGGTTCCCGGTGTCGTCGAGTCGGAGCCGCCGGCCCCAAACTGGATCTTGGCTCCGGCCGCTTTGGCGTCTTTGAAGATGTCGAGCGCATACGCGGACTGCAAAGACGGATAAACCGTCATGTTGTCGCCTTTTTCGCCGAGCTGGGTTGCCAGGTCTTGGACTTCTTTAGCGGCGGCGCCGTTGCTGACGACGCCGGCCACGGCGCCGTTGATGAAGATCGGGCCGCCGGAGTCGCCGGCGCCGGAGAGGGAGTCGGTGGCATTGCCGCTCGTGTCTGTGGTGTCGCCGCGGCCGAACATGATCAAAAGATCGGGGAACTGGTCTTTCAGCTCGGTGCGGATGACGACGTGGTTCTTGCCGACGCGTTTGATCGACGCTTCGCCGGCTTTGGCGGTGCGGACGTCCGACGCGGTCGCCCCGAAGCCGACGATCGTCGCCGCTTCCCTGTCCTTCACGTCGCGATTCAAGACGTTGGTCACGGCCGGGGCGATGTCGTCCGCAAAGATCAGCACAGCCATGTCCTTGTAGGAAATGTTCATGTCGATCAAGTCGTCTTTCAAGTTCCCGTGCTGGAGCTCCGTGGCTTTGACGATGACCTTCTTCGGCTTGATGCCGCCGGCAACGACGGCCTTTGCTTGTTCGATCGTCTCACCGGTGTCGACGTTGCTGCCCTTCAGATAGACCATCTCGGTCTCACTTCCAAAGGTGATGCAGTGCGCCGCCGTGATCATGGCGTTCGGTCCGATGAACGTTCCGGAGCAAGTGCCGCCGATCACGTTCTCGGGGTCGAGTTCGGCGAGGAGGCCGACCGATGGGTATTGTGTCGTGTTCTTGCCGTTGATGACCCAAAGGCAGGAGTCTTTTTTCTTGGTTTTAGAGGCGTTCGGGTCGCCGTCTTTTGGGTCGGTGGCGGACCCCTCGCCGCTGGCGCGTTTTTTAGTTTCGCCGCCGCCTTGGATGCAGGCACTGACCAAGGCCATCGAAAGTACTACCATTTTTGTCAGACGAAGCGCCATTTTTCCCCTCGTTTCAGCCCATACCTATCGGTAAGAAGAGGCCGAAACTTTAGGGGAAAATTCGCTGTATTTAGACCTTCTTCTGAGCCGGGGGCAGGTCGACTTTGATATGCACGTCGCGCAGCTGTTTGTCCATGACCTCGGCCGGCGCGTTCATCAAAAGGTCCTGGCCCCTTTGGTTAAGCGGGAAAGCGATGATCTCGCGAATGTTGAACTCGTCGGCGAGCAGCATGACGATGCGATCGATGCCCGGGGCGATGCCGGCGTGAGGCGGGGCGCCGAATTTGAAGGCACGGATCATGCCGCCGAATTTGGTGTCGACGACTTCCGGGGCGTGGCCGGCGAGGGCGAAGGCTTTGTACATGATCTCGGGCTTGTGGTTCCGGACCGCGCCGGACGACAGCTCGTAGCCGTTGCAGACGACGTCGTACTGAAAGGCCTTGATCGTCAGCGGATCTTGCGTCTCCAGCGCTTTCATCTCGCCCTGCGGCATCGAGAACGGGTTGTGCGAGAAGTCGATCTGGTTCGTGTCCTCGTTCAGCTCGAACATCGGAAAATCGACGATCCAGCAGAACTTGAAGACGTCCTTCTCGAGCAGGTCCAGGAACTCGCCGAGCTTCGTGCGGATCAAACCGGCGAGCTTCGAAGCGACCGCCGCCTTGTCGCAAATGAAGAAAGCGACGTCGCCAGCGCCGAGGCCGAGCGTCTTCTTCAAGTGTTCCAGCTGCTCGGGTTTGATAAACTTGGCGATCGGCCCCTTGACGCCCTCTTCCGACCAGGTCAGGTAAGCAAGGCCCTTCGAGCCAATCGACGTCGCGTGGTCGACGAGCTTGTCGAAAAAGCTCCGCGGTTTGCCGGCGATGCCTTTGACGGGGATCGCGCGCACGACGGCACCGGCTTCGACGGCCGAACGGAAGGCTTTGAAGTCGGTCTCCGCGAAGATCTTGCTCACGTCCTGGATGACCAGCGGGTTGCGGAGATCCGGCTTGTCGTTGCCGTACTTCAGCATCGACTCGTCGTAAGGAATGCGGACGAACGGCGCCGTCGACACCTTCCTCTTCGAGAATTCGCCGAAGATTTCGGTCAGGAGCTTCTCGTTGACGGCGAAGACGTCGTCTTGGCCGGCGAACGACATTTCCATATCGAGCTGGTAGAACTCGCCCGGCGAACGGTCGGCGCGAGCGTCCTCGTCGCGGAAGCACGGCGCGATTTGGAAGTAGCGGTCGAAGCCCGACACCATCAGCAGCTGCTTGAACTGCTGAGGCGCTTGCGGCAAGGCGTAAAACTTGCCGGGATGGGTGCGGCTCGGCACCAAGAAGTCGCGGGCGCCTTCCGGCGAGCTCGACGTCAAGATCGGCGTCTGGAACTCGTTGAAGCCCATGTCGGTCATCTTGCGGCGAATGGACGCGATGACCTTCGAACGCAGGATGATGTTCTTTTGCATTTTGTCGCGGCGTAGGTCGAGGAAGCGGTATTTGAGGCGATGCTCCTCGGTGACCGGCTCTTCGCTGTCGAGCACGAAGGGCAGCACTTCCGCGGAGGAATGCAGCGTGTATTCGTCGACGACGACTTCTATCTCGCCCGTCGCCATGCTCGGGTTGATGGTATTGGCTTCGCGTTTGACGACCTTGCCAGTCAGCGTCACGACGCTTTCGAGGCGCTGATGGGTCGCCGTCTCGAAGAAGGCGCGGCTCGGGTGGATGACAACCTGCGTGATGCCGTAGTGGTCGCGCACGTCGAAGAAGAGCAGGCTTCCGTGGTCGCGCTTTCTGAAGATCCAACCTGAAATACGGACGGTTTCGCCGACGTTGGCGGCTTTGAGGGCGCCGCAAGTGTGAGAGCGGTATGCATGCATCGAGCGAACTCCACGGATGGCCAAGAGAGACAATCATATTAAAGCAAAGGCAGGGGCTAGTCCATGCGCTTGGCGCTCCGGCGCGGACCCCAGAAAGTCCGTGGAAACGGCGAGTTAGTTGCGGGAAATTGGCATCTGAGGAGGATGGCGATGGAGGGGGTCCAGGGCAGCGGGGACGTGTGGGCCACGCTTTTGGCGGTCTTCGAGGACCCGGTGGTCGACGAGGTGCTGTTCAACGGCATGGCCGGGGCTTGGGCCGTGGCGACTGGCGGCGGCTCGCGGCCCGTGCCAGGATTCGCGGACGAGCGGAGCATGATCGAGTGGCTGCAGGATTTTGCCGAGAGCCAGGGCGTTCGCCTCGATCCACTTTTAGGCACGGCAGGCGGCTGGGTCGAAGCCCACGCCTTGCGATGGCACTGCGTCTTGCCTCCGCTCACGCGTGACGGCCCGCTCGTGAGCTTCCGGAGGCAGCGGTTTGGGACCCTTCGCCTCGAGGATTTCGAGGCAGATGCGCCCACTGTCGCCTCGCTTCGCGCCGCCGTCGCTGGTCGACGGAATTTGCTCGTGGCCGGCCCGACCGGCGCCGGCAAGACGACGTTGCTGGCCGCATTGTTGGCCGAGCAGGCCTCAGAGCGGGTGGTGGTCGTTGAATCGCTGCCGGAGTTGCCGCGATTTAGTCCAACGTGCGTGCGCTTGCTCGAACGCCAAGCCAACCTCGAAGGCGTCGGCGCGGTGACTTTGGAGCACTTGGTACGCGAGGCGCTGCGCCTCCGGCCCGATCGTCTGGTGATCGGCGAGATCCGCGGCCACGAAGCCGCGGCGTTCATGGAAGCCGGACTTACGGGGCACGGCGGCCTGATGGCGACGATCCATGGAGGTAGCGAAGCCGAGGCGCTCGCTCGCTTGGCGCTCCTCGCTGGTAGCGAACGAGCGCCTTACCTCAAGGCCTTGGAACTCGGTGTCGTCGTTCTCCAGCGGGGAGCGAAACCGCGCCTCACCTTTCGGCCCTAGCGGCGAGCGGCGCACCGGGCAGAGGATCAGCCCAAAGCTGACTAACGGCTTGGATTTCTGCAGGGCCTGGAGGAGCATTTTACTGGCCGTGGCCAGACCCGTTTTGGGACGAGGAGGTACACTGCGCGGACTCTCGGGCGATGACGGCATCGCGGACCGGTTGAGGTAAAGCGGTGGATGGGCGCGTCGTCTTCGTCGGCCTAGTCGCGCGAATGGCGCGCCGCTTGGCTCGCTCGGATCGACCTTGGCGACATCGCCAGCCTCACTTACCTTCTAGACGCCCTTGCAGAAGCACTGTTCCTGGTAAGCGTTGGGTTCAATGGTCTGGGCCTGTTGAATTCCGAAATTGGACGACGTCGGGTGTCCCGAATGCACCGAAATTGGATTACGTCGGGTGTCCCGAATTACCCCGAATTACTTGCCGACGTACAGCGACTCGGGCCGGATGAGCCGGCCAGTTTCTTCTTGTTCTCCGAAGTGCGCGCACCAGCCGAGCACCCTACCGACGCCGAATAGCGCCGTGAAGACGTCGCGCGGGACCTTGAGTGCATCGAGCAAGACCGCCGTGTAGAATTCGACGTTGGCGTGGAGCTCGCGACCGGGGTACTTCTTGCGGAGTGATGACTGGGCAACGGCTTCGACGGCGCGGGCGAGGGGCAAGCGCTTGCCGGCGAGGTTTAGACCCTCTAGTCGTAGCAAAGCCCGTTCGAGCACGGCGGCGCGGGGATCGCGTACTTTGTAGATCCGGTGACCCATGCCCATGATCCGGTGGCCCAGGCTCAATTCGCGGTCGATCCAGGCGCTAGCGTTCTCCGGCTTGCCGATGGCGTCGAGCATGTCGAGGACCGGTCCAGGCGCGCCGCCGTGCAGCGGGCCCTTCAGCGCGCCGAGGCCGGCGGCGACGGCGGACAAGAGGTCGGAGCCGGTCGAGGCGACGACGCGCACCGCAAAGGTCGAGGCGTTCATGCCGTGATCGGCGACCGTGGTCAGATAACGATCGAGGCCTTGGATCTGCGCCGCGCTGGGGCGGTTTCCTGAGAGCATGTGCAGTAAGTCGGCGGATTGAGTAAGGCTGGCGTCGGGACTCACCGGAGTCAGAGCGTGCTTGGCCCTATGCCAAACGGCCGCGGCGACGGCCAAAGCAGCCGTGACCTCAAGGCGTTGCTCGGCGAATGACGTGGTACCAGGAGAAGATAGAACCGACAACGCGGCGCGTTGAAATTCCAAAGGCGATCCCGGCAGAGGGATCGCCTCCAACAGTCTCACGATTTTTCCGTAAACGCTGGCGCGCGCTTTGCCCAAAGCCTCGACCATGGCTTGTTCGTCGCCCTTTGACGGCAAGCCGGTGCCCCAGAGGAGGAGCGCCGTGCTCTCGAAGGGCGAGACTTCCGCGAGCTCCTCGACGCTGTAACCGCGGACGATGAGCGTCCCCTTAATGCCTTGGACGTCGCTGATGGTCGTTTCGGCGACGACGACGCCTTCTAGGCCGTTGTGAATGGTAGTCATTGGCAACCCCCCTTTTACCACTCCATTTTCGGCGCGAAACCGAGATTGATCAACGTTGATTGTAAAATCAACATGACGGTGGACCGCTAAGCGCTCGGAAGGCTTGCCGAGATTCTAGGGGTTGACGCCATTGGTCCGCGCGATCTCGGCGTAGAGCTCAGCGCTCTTGCGGGGGGTGCGCGCCATCGTCGAATAATCCATGTCGAAGAGCCCGAAGCGCGGCGCAAAGCCTTCCGCCCACTCGAAGTTGTCGAGGAGCGACCAGTGCGAATAGCATTCGACGGGAATGCCGGCGGCGAGTGCCCGGTGGACTTGCTTCAAGTGCTCGGTCAGGAAGCGGGCGCGCGATTTGTCCTCGGCGTCGGCCAGGCCGTTCTCGGTGATCAAAACGGGAGTGCCGGGGTAACGCCCCGCGATCTCCGTTAAGAGTTGGTAAAGACCTTCTGGGTAAATTTCCCAGCCGAGGTCGCTTCGCCAATAGTCCGGCGGGTCGACGCGCACGAAGCCGTGTGGGCTCAGCGGCGCGAAGCGGACGAGGTCGCGGCTGTAATAGTTCAAGCCGAAGAAGTCCTCTGTGCCCTTGGCCTCGGCAATTTCTTCTCGGAAGTTCAAGATGAACGGCAACTTCATGGCAAAGCGGCCGGTTTGCAGGACCTCGGGGATGACCCAGTTGAACGCCTTGGCGAGCAAGGCCGCCGCGACGCGGTCCAAGGGATGCCAGGCCCGCGCGGCGTCGAACACGCGGAGGTGATGGGCGAGCCCGACGCGGACGGTGCGGCCCGCCTTGGCCGCCCGAGCGTGGATGGCGTGATACGCTTTGGCGTGACCCTGCACCAGTCCTCTGAGCGGCGCCAAAATCGTCTTCGGGTCCCGCAACGCTGGCGGGAAATCGCCGGAGAGGTAACCCGCGACGATGACGACCATCGGTTCGTTAATCGTGATGAAGTCCCTAACGAGGCCGCCCAGCGCGTCGTAGACGACCTCGCAGTAGCGCGCGAACGCCTCGGGGATGCCGGGCCCAGCCCAGCCGCCAGTGTCCGCCACCCACTTCGGAAGGGTGAAATGATGAAAAGTCACGAGTGGCTCGATGCCGGCAGCCCTCAGCAGCTTGATCTCGTCGACATAGTGTTTAAGCGCCGCTTCGTCGAATTGGCCTCTCGCCGTTTCGATGCGAGCCCATTCGACCGAGAGCCGAGCATGGTTCAAATTCAGCGATTTTAGGAGTCCGACGTCTTCTTCGACGCGGTTCCAATGGTCGCAGGCCCTACCCGAGCGTTCGCCCCTCTTGATCGCTCCGGGCTTCCCTTCGAACTCCCACCAATCGCTGTTGTCGTTGCCGCCTTCGCATTGATGGGCCGAGGAGGCCACCGACCAGCGAAAGCCGGGCGGGAATTGCAAGCGTTGGGAATCTCGCTCGGGCACTTTAGAACCTCGACACCTCGGGCGATTTCGCCTTTAATAAAGCTAGTTAACGTTGCCAGGCAAGTAGCGTCAAGAGCAAGGAGCCGTGCGTGCGAATTCTTTACGGAGTGGTGGGCGAAGGCATGGGGCACGCGCTTCGGAGCCGCGTCGTCCTGGACTTCCTCCTGGCCGAGGGCCACGAGGTCTTGGTCGTCGTCTCCGGTAGGGCGCATCACTTTCTTCTCAAGCGCTTCGAGGGCCGGGCCAACATCCAGATCGCCGAGATCCACGGCTTGACCTTGCAGTACGGCGACAACGCCCTCAATCTGACCGATAGCGTCTTGTCGAATTTGAGCCAGATGCCAGCCGGAATCCTCAAGAACATCGAGGCTTACCGGCAAGTCGTCGAAACGCGCTTCGAGCCCGAGGTGGTGATCACCGACTTCGAGTCGTGGGCGCATCTTTATGGCCTCCGTCATAATTTGCCGGTGATCAGCATCGACAACATGCAGATCATCAACCGCTGCAAGCATGATCCGGCGATCGTAGGCAAAAAGAAGAGCCTCGACTTCCGGATCGCCAAGCTCGCGGTGAAGGTTAAGATTCCGCGCGCCTATCACTACTTGGTAACGAGCTTCTTCTTCCCGAAAGTGAAGAAAAAGCGCACGACCTTGATCCCGCCGATCCTCAGGGACGAAGTGCTCGCCGCGCGCCGTGAGCCCGGCAAGCACGTGCTCGTCTATCAAACGTCGAGTTCGAACACCGAGTTGGTGCCGACGTTACAGCAGCTCCCCGCCGAGTTCCGTGTATACGGCATGGGCCGCGAAGGCGTGGAACGGAACGTCACACTCTGCCCCTTTTCGGAAAGCAAATTTCTGAAGGACCTGGCGACATCTCGCGCCGTCATCAGCGGCGGCGGCTTTACGCTGCTTGGCGAGGCGCTGCACCTGCGCATCCCGATCCTGTCCGTTCCCGTCGGGGGGCAGTTCGAGCAAATGATGAACGCGCGCTACATCGCCGCGAACGGCTTCGGCGCCACCATCGACAAGATCGACGCGCAAGCGGTCGAGAGCTTTCTCGCCAGTCTGCCAAGCTACGACGAGCACCTCGCGTCTTACGCCGTCCACGACAATTCAATGCTTCACGAGTGCCTCGGCGAACTGCTCATGCGCATTCGCCACGGCAAGTCAGCGCCCGTCGTGCTCCATTGCTCGTCGATGGGAAAATGGGCTTCGAAAAAGGAGCGCCGCGCGGCGACCCAAGTCGAATTCGAGGAGGAAGACTGACTTGGCCGCCGACTACATCGGTCGCGGCGAGGCCTGCCGCTTGCTCGAAGTCAAACCCCAGACGCTGTATGCGTATGTGAGTCGGGGGCTGGTACGTACGGCGGAAGCCTCTGGCACAGGGCGGGCCGGTCTCTATTCGCGGGCCGACGTCGAAACGCTGAAGGCCCGAAGCCGGGCGCGCCGCGGCCACGGCGCCGTCGCCGCCGACGCCATGCGCTGGGGCGAACCAGTGCTCGAGTCGGCGATCACGCGCCTCGGCGAAGACGACATTTACTACCGCGGCTTGCCGCTTCGTCAATTGATGCAGCGCCGGGTGAGCTTCGAACGTTGCGCCGAATTGATCTGGTCCGGGATGTTGCCGGCACGCGACGTCGTCTGGAGCGCGGCCGAGGCGAAGGCCGAAAGTCCGAAAGAACTTACCTATCAGTCACTGAACGTCGCCCTGGCCAACGCTGCTGGTGCGGAAGCAGTTGATTCAACCCTCGACGAAACCTTGGCCAGCGTTCGCGGATTCTTGTTGTCTATCGTCGGAGGAGGGAAGGTCAAGCGCGAGGTGAGCTTTGCCGAGCGCTTAACAACCAAGTTGGGCGCGGCGAAAGTCGAAGGGGCTTCAGCGCTACTCAACGCGGCCTTGGTCGCCAGCGCTGACTTCGAGTTGAGCGCCTCGACCTTCACCGCCCGAATAGCCGCCTCCACCGGCGGCAGCGTTCATGCCTGTTTGCAGGCCGGTCTCGCGGCCTTTTCGGGACGAGTGCACGGCGCTCAAGTCGACCAAGCGGAAGCGCTTGTCGCCGGACTCCTCGCCGCCAATGACGTCAACGCTCTGGCGAAGACTTGGGGCCGGGACCATGGCGAGGTGCCAGGCTTTGGTCAGAAGCTTTACCCGAAGGGCGACCCGCGGGCGGAGGCGCTTGCCGAGGCGCTCGCGGAGTTTGCCACCGGTTTGAGCGGAGCCAAGGCCCGCGAACAGCGAGAGCTCGCTGCCGCCGCGCGGGTCATCGCCAAAACCACCGGCTTGGCCCCCAACCTCGAATGGACCTTGGCGTGCATCGGCCGGGGACTCGCCTTGAAGCCCGGCACATCATTCGCCGTCTTCTCTCTCGGCCGGATGGTCGGGTGGGTGGCTCACGTCGTCGAGCAACGCCAGCAAGGCTACGTGCTCCGGCCCCGCGCCAAATACGTCGGCCGCTGACAGCTGAAGTGCTTGGCGTTTTGCCGTTCTTTGGCAAGTTCGCCAAGGATTTTCATCCAGTTACTATGAATGATGAAATAAACGCTATAATAGTTGGACGATCGAATTGAAGGAGTTGTCGTGCGCAGCGCAATTGCCGGTGGATGGTGGCTTGCTACCGTATGCTTTGGAATCGCCGCCGGATGCCAAGTGGGCATGGCCGACGAAGCCCCGACCGAACCGGTTGCCGCCACCGCGACGGAAAGCGCTAACGTGCAGCCCGACGCCGAGGCGCCGCAGGGCCGCATCGCCGAACACCAAGCCATGGGCGTCGACCGCTGGGAAAACGGCCTCGACTCAAAATTAACCAGCCTTTTCGAGCGCAAAGCCACTGACGTCGCCTCGCCGACCATCATGCTGACGGCCCTTTGGAACCGCAAATTCTCCACCGACACCTTCGTCGGCGCGACGATTTCCGGGCTGCCGCAGCCGCACGCCGAACACAAGGAAAACTACAAAGACACGGGCGTGAAGTTCAAGGAAAGTTACAGCCTTTATTATGGCGGCTTGAACTTGGCGCAAGGCATCTTCGACTCGCGGCCTTTTCGTATGGTGGTGCAGGTCGGCCTCGGTCAGGGGTTGATCTACGTCCGCGATAGTCCCGAGAAATTGCCGTCGAAGGTGGTGACGTCGAAGTTCCGCTTCGTCGAGCCGGGGCTCTTCTTCACGTTCTACGACTACCAAGGCCTGGAGATAGGCGTCATCGCCACAGACCGCATCGCGCGCCTGGAAAAGAAGAACGAGACCATCAAGGACTCGGATCTTTCGGCGGTCAGCTACGGTCTGACCTTCCGCACCCAGCGCTGGTAACTTATACTTGGCCCCGATGGGCCAGGACGAAACCTACGATTATTTGATCCTTGGCGGCGGCATCGGCGGTCTCGGCGCCGGTGCGTTGCTTGCCGCGCGCGGCAAGCGGGTATGCCTCGTCGAACGTCAAAGCGACGTCGGCGGCTACGCCCGCTCTTTCAAGGTCGGCACCTTCGAGTTCTGCCACGAAGTGCAGTACTTGATGGGGTGCGAACCGGGCGGACCGGTGCGGCGCTTCCTCGACCTGATCGGCGTTCCGATGGAGTTCAACTACTTCGACGCCGACGGCTTCGACGTCATCGTCGGCGACGACGTCCGCTTCGCCATCCCGACGTCCGCGGAGAAGTTTCGCGATCGGCTGAGCGAGAGGTTTCCAGAGAGTCGCGCCGGCATCGGACGCTATTTCGCCACCATGCGCCGCATCTTCGACGAGTCGAACGGCTATGACCGCGTTCTGACGCCAATGGAGATCGTCAGGAGCCCGCTGAAGCATTGGGGGTTGGTGCGCCACATGCGGCGCACGGTCGGCGAGATGTTCGACCGCTTCGATTTGCCGGCGGAGGCCCGCTTCATCCTCGCCGGCCAAGCCGGCAATCTCGCGTCGAGCCCCGACGAGGCTTCGTTCTTGATGTACTGCGGTATGCAGGAAGCTTATCTCCGCTGCGCCGCATACCCGAAACTCGGCATGGGCCATTTCATCCGAAAGATCGCCGAACGCATCTCGTCGAGTCCGGGCTGCCGGATCTTGACGGGTCATGACGTCTTCCGCGTCGGCACGGACCGGTCGGGCGTCACGGAAGTCGACACGACGGCGGGGAAAATCAAGGCCCGCCACTACATCTCGAACCTCGATCCCCAGCGGACATATGAACTCGCCGGCGAGCCCAGGCCGCTTCGCCCCTACGCATACTCCGATTCGGTCTTTACGCTTTATCTCGGGTTCAAGGACCTGGACTTAGCCGCCCACGGCTTCGGTCGGCGAAACTTTTGGTACCATGCGGACACCGACATCGACCGGTCGTTCCGGGCGCTGACTCGCGAGCACCGCTACGACAAACCCTGGATGTTCATCTCGACGCCGTCGCTCCTCACCAACGCCGACGTACTCTGTCCCAAAGGGCATTCGTCGCTCGTCGCCCTAACCTTCGTCGACCACCGCCATTTCGAGGAACTTCGGCAAAAGAGTCCGGTGGCTTACGAAGCCCAGAAGGAGCAGCTTGTCGCGGCCTTCCTCGACGTCCTCGGCCACCAGTTCATCCCAGACGTCCGGCGCTACGTCGTGGCCCAGCACGTCGAGACTCCCGTCGACCTGTTCGACGCCCTGGCGCACCCGTCGGCCAATGCTTACGGGGCTAGGCTGACGCCGCGGAACTACGGAATCCGACGCTTGACCTCCAAGAGCCGATGGCGGAACTTGGACTTCGTCGGCGCTTCGACGGCCTACCCCGGAATCATGGGAGTGCTGCTCGGCTCGATGGATTTAGCCGCCAAAGAAGGACGAAATGAACGACGCCCCGCAAACATATGACTACTTGGTCGTCGGCTCCGGCATCGGCGGGCTCTTTACAGCCGCCTTGTTGGCGAGCCGCGGGGCGAAGGTCTGCATTTTAGAAAAGCACTACCTGGTCGGCGGCTATGCCCAGAGCTTCTACGAAAAGAAGTACCTCTTCTGCGCCGGTCTTCACTACGTCTTCAATTCGCTGCCGAAGGAAGACGGCGGCATCTTCTTGCGCGAGCTCGGCCTCGAGAACGACATCACCTTCGAGCCGATGGAAGAGGACTCTTTCGACCGTTTGCGCTTCCCCGGATTGACCTACCACGTCAAGCGTGGCGTCGACCGCAACATCGACGAGCTCGGCAAGCTCTTCCCGGAGTCGAAGGACAATCTCAAGAAGTATTACGACCTGGCGAAGAAGGTGTACCTCGAAGCTTTTCAGGTTCCCGTGAACCTACCGCTCTCGACCTTCGTCATCAAGGCGCCCTGGTTGCGGCACCTTCTCCAGTACCGAAACCTGACGACGCAGCAGGTGTTCGACCGCTTCCGCTTCCCGGTCGAATTAGCCGACATTTTGTCAGGACAATGCGGCAACATCGGCTTGGCTCCCAACCAGTCATCGTTCATCGCGCACGCCTTGAACATCATGGCTTACGACCAAGGCGCGTGCTTTCCGACGCAGTCCTACCACCACATGCTCAAGACAATTGAGAAGTACATCAAACGCCAAGGAGGCAAGATCCTCGTCTCGACGGAAGTGAAGAAGATTCGCTGGCAGGGAGACCGAGTCAGCGGCGTCGAGACGGCGAAGGGCCAGGAATTCAGCGCCAAGTCAGTCCTTTTCAACGGCGACCCGGCGCTCTTGCCGACGCTGCTCGACGGCTATCAGCCGCCGCGGAGCTTCCGGAAGAAGTTGTCGTACGACTACTCCCCCGGGTCCTATACGTGCTACATCGGCTTGAAGGGCGTCGACCTACCGGCTCATGGCTTCGGCAACTGGAACATCTGGCATTACCCCGAGCACGGCATGAACGAGATCTACCGCCGCCAACTCGAGGACGGCGACGTCAGCCGGCCGTTCTTGGCGATCACGACGCCGACGCTCCACGGCGTGCCGGGGAAGAACATCGCGCCGAAAGATTGCCATCAGATGGTCATCTGCACTTGGGCCGGCTATCACCAGCCGAAGTCGCTGAAATCGCGAGATCCGGATCAGTATTACAAGGACAAGGAACGGATCGCCGGCACGATCTTGGATACGGTGGAGAAGCACTATTATCCGGGAATCAGGAATCACATCGACCTGCTCCAACTCGGCACGCCGACGACCAACGAAGACTACGTTGCTTCGCCGATGGGGAACTCCTACGGCGCCAATCTGACGCCGCGCAACGTCAATTTGGGGAAGGTCAGCTTCCAGACGCCGTTCAAGAACTTGTTTTTGATCAACGCAACGGCTGGGATGCCGGGATTAGGCGGCGCGTTTCGGTCGTCGCTCAACTTGTTCGGGCAGCTCGCGGGCGACGGGAAATTGTTGAAAGAGTTGATGAAGCGAAGAGAGATCGTGACGACGGCGTAGCCAAACTGGAGGCCTTATGACCTTGCACCGCAGCATCTTGTTCGCCGGTTTAGTCTCTATGCTGGGGTGGAGCTGCGCCAAGAAAGCGAAGTCTGACGACAAGGTTCCGCTAATCGTAACGCTCGGCGGCGCTGCGTCGGTGCCGGTCTCGTTGGCTCCGACGACGCTGCTGCGCGGTGGCTTGAGCGGGATTGGCTTTACTTCGTCTTGGCTCGCTTGTACGCCCCCCGGTCAAACGAGCAAGTCCGCGGCCGGGGCCAATGGCATCCTCGTCGAGACGATCAACAACTGCACGGGAGGTCAATACCTCGCCATCGAAGCCAAAGTCGCTCAAGACTTTAGCGACTATGCAACGGGAGTCGTGACCTTTACCGTGGAAGTGAGCAACGCCGGCCAGCATCTTGACTTGCTCGTGCAGGACGACGCCACGAAGACG
>JAYWBY010000052.1:0-2522 GCA_043781115.1 Pseudomonadota bacterium | reverse complement strand
CGATTAACGCGGCCGCAATAGCCGTGCATTGCTCGCTTGGTCCGGGCTTTCTGGAATCGATTTACGAGCAGGCGCTGTGTGTCGAACTCGACCGGCGCAGCATCGTTTATCAAAGACAACTTCCCGTTTCGAGTGCGCTACGAGGGCGTTCCGGTCGGGCTGTACAAACTCGATCTGGTTGTTTGCGGCAAGTCACAAGGATGTGGCGCATGGCGAAGGCTCGTTACAGGATCCGCAACTGGTCTGAGTACAATCGGTCTCTGGTAGCCAGAGGCGACGTGATGCTGTGGTTTGACGAAGACGTCGTCAGCGGCTGGTACTGGCACGGCACACCGAGCAAGAGCGGCAATCCCTTGGTGTATGCCGACGTCGCAATCCAGTGCGCTTTGGCCCTGCGGGCGCTTTTCAATCTGCCTCTGCGTGGGATGCAAGGATTTCTTCGCAGTGTTTTGCGGCTCGGGGACTTTGACCTTGGCGCCCCCGACTATTCGACCATCTCCCGATGTGGCGACTCGGCATGCCGGTCTCGGTCAGGGTGTCCTAAAGATATCCCCAAGCTCCGGCCGCTTTGCGGCCGGAGCGGCATCGTGCAACAGCGCCGTGATGAACGGCTAACACAGTAAAACCACGACTATTTATTTATTAAGCTAATTTCCCTCGCACACCTCACCGATGAACCTCCTAAATGTGGAATAGACCACTTAGGAGGCTATGCAATGGTTCTGCCCAGAATGAAGCTTGCGGTACTTGGAATGTTGATCGTTACTGGCTGCGGCGGCGGCGTTCCCGGCGTGGACCCGAAGCCCGCCGACGGTGGCACGACTTCGACCGAAACGGAAGCGGAGAAGAAAGCCAAGGAGACGGAAGCGGCCAACGCCGCGTCCGTGACGCTTTCCGGCACGCTGGCGCTTTCGGGCGTCGCGCTGACGGGCACCTGGCTAGCCCCAACCCTCGACAGCATCGAAATGTTCTGCGTCACTTTCGAAGAAACGCCGCGCGCCGCGAAGAGCGACTTCGACGCGACCGGTAAATTTAGCCTGACCATTCCGAAGAACGTCAACTTCGGTTGCTTCGTCAACGATAAGGTGACGCACAAGACGTTGGCCAGCGTCGTCGTCGAAGCGGCGGCAGGCGGCCTCGGCTCGGGCGGCCAATCGGCCCTCGCGATCTCCGGCTCGCTCGACCTCGGCAACTTGACCATCGGCGCCGACGGCACGATCAAAATTCCCCAAGCTAAGCTCGACTCCGTCAAGGCTGTTGCGACCGCCGGCATCGTCGCCGACGACTTGAACAGCGCGACCTACGTCATGACCTGCCAGGCATCAGGCAACGACCAGAATGACGCTCAGTGCAAACAAGACATCGCGGACGGCAACAAGGAGTCGACGGTGTTCTTGCGCATCTTGAAGGGCACGGCCGCGGACGGCCATGCAGTCCTTGGACTCGGCGTCTGGCAAGACGAAGCGACGTTCACGGCTTGCGGTGGCTTCGACATGACCGCTGACGAGGTCGCCAAGATCAAGAGCAAAGACGGCATCGATTTGACGCAAGTCTCGGCTGGCGTCTTCACGATCGGCGCCAATTGCTCGCTTAAGGACAAGGTCCGCGAAGCCAACCAAGACAACATCGCCGGCTATTTCGCCTTGAGCGAACTCGTGCCAAACGGCGCCGGCTTCAGCTTCCGCGCCGAAAGCCACGAAGGCGGCGGCGGCGGAGATCAGAACCAGGAACAAGGCAGCAACGTCCCAGGCACGCCAACGGGGACGGACGTCGGCACCGGCACGGGAACGAACGGCCCGACCGACCCGAACGCCCCCACCGGTCCGAGCGGCCCGAGCGGCCCGAGCGGCCCCGGCCCAGGCGGCGACAATTGCCAGGTTCAGCACACCACCGGCATCGAATTCACCGGCACTAACGCCGTGATGTTTGGCGCATTCTCGAACTCCGACGTCGCCGGCGGAGGCTGCAATTCGCCGACGAGCGAGATCTCGTCCTTCAGCGTCAAGTTCACGAAGAAGTAAGAAAAACGTCTATTAAAGAGCGGCGCGCATGCACGAGAGTGCAGACGCGCCGCTTCGATTTTTAGTCCGAGTCAATTGCCGTCGCAGATCCGGTTTTTCGACGAAGTCATAACCTAAAATTCAAGCACGGTCAAGGCTGTTCCGCTGGCCGTCACTGCGGCAAGAGCGGCTGCGGCGTACTCCAGCGGCCGCCGCTTTTCTCGCAAGGCGACTTGCCGTCCGCCTCCGTCTTGAGCTTAGAGCCCGTCCATTTGTAGAAGTACATCGTCATGGAGTATTTCGCCGGGTCGCCGGTCGCACATGACCCAAGCAAGTTTTCCGCCGGGCAGCTCGGGTCGTCCCGCCACTCACTTTTCGACGCCGTCTTGCCTTTGCCACTCTTGGTGCCGTTGCAGCCGTTGCGCGCGCCCTTGAGCATCGCCTTCGGCATGTTGGCGTCTGACATACACGACGCGATTTCTTTACCGACTTTGGCCAAACACGAGCCGCTGACGGCGTCTT
>JAYWBY010000051.1:0-18353 GCA_043781115.1 Pseudomonadota bacterium | reverse complement strand
GCAGGCGAACAAAAATTGGTGAACGTGATCTACATTCGGACGACGAAGGAAAAGCTCTGGGAGGCCATTACTAAACCAGAATGGACTTTGAAGTATTTTCACAGCACGGCGATCCAAACCGACCTGAAAGTCGGCGGCCCGTTCAACTACAAGCGCGGCGAAGAAGTGCTGGTCGAGGGCAAGGTCCTCGAAGTCGTGCCGCTCAAGCGACTCGTCCATTCGTTCGAGGGCAAATGGCTGAAGAACGAAGTGACGCGCGCGACCTACGAAATCGAGGAAATGGGCGAGGTCGTCAAGTTGACCGTGACCCACGACCAGTTCATGGCGGACGGCGGCACTTTCGAGTCGGTGAAGGTCGGCTGGCCCGAGATCTTGTGCAGCCTGAAGAGCCTGCTCGAGACCGGCAAGTCGCTGCCGATCTCCGACTGACTTGTGTTACCAGGGCCCTTCACCACAAGCCTCGTAACGGGAGTTTTGATCATGCGGAATCTGATCCTGGCAGCAGCCCTTCTCGTCGGCCGTCTTCGACCGCAAAGGCAACGCGAAGCGCCACGACGAGGAGCTGGCCAAGCTTGACGCCCAGTCCACCAAGGCGTGCGGCTCGCCGTTGAAGACGACGATCGAATGGAAGACGGTCACTGACGACGTGCTGAAGAAGTACAGCATCAACAGCTTCTGCGGCCGTGTAGCCGACGACCTCGCGTCACTCTGCCGGGACAAACCGGAGATCAAGGCCAACGCCAAGAAGATTTCGTCGGTCACCTGCAAGTTCGGCCCGAAGTTGAAACTCACTCGCAATGGCGACAAAGTTCTCCTCGAAGTCGAACCTGAGACCGGCAATCAAGACGACTTCGTGAATGCGTACCTGAAGAACGAGCTCTGATTAGCTCATTGCTGTAGTTTTATCCGGAGCATGGCGCGTAACGCGCTCCAGTCCTCGGTCTTGGTCTTCGCCCGCCTTTCGGCGCGGTCGGCCGCGAACAAGGCCTTGGTGCTGGCGCTCAAGAAATTCGGGGTTTCGAGAGTCTTTTCCGCCAGGCGCGCCAAAGTCTGCATTTCGGTCGCGGCGTCGACCGCCGGCGCTGTGGGGGCCGCAGCAGCTGGCGGCTGAGGCGCGGGCGCGGACGTCAGCTCGAGGGCGCCACCTCCGTGTTCGCATTGTTCTTGGGCTTCGTGAAAGGCCTCGTTGTAGGCATTGTCATAGGCGAATTGGTACGTCGAGTCGTAGCCGGCCTGGTGCCCTTGATAGGCGTAATATCCGGCCTTGTAGCCAGCAGTGTGACCCTGGTCTTTCGAGCTTTGCAGGGAATAGTTGGTCGGCGATTTCGCCGCGGCTTCCCCTCGGAGCTCCCCAGCTTCGAAAGCGGAGTGATACGCCTCGTTCGAGCCGATAAAGACGCCGTCAAGGTGGCCCTGAATTTGGCCGGAATTCTTGCCGTCGCGGTCACCGTCGCTGACGCCTTGCGCGTTAGCCGGGCCATACGCATCGTTAAATGCCGCGTCAAACGCCGTTGAGTAAGGGATGTTCTTTAAGCGTTCCGTGGCCATCGTGGCGGCATACACGGTCGCATGCTTCGCATCGTAGGTGCTTTGGTACGGGTTTTTCACCTCGGAGCAAGCAAGCTGCAAGCAGTAGAGATGCATGTCGGCGACGCTGGTAAAGAGCGGATCGTGTTTAAGCCCGACCATGTCTCCGATGACCGTGCACGATAAGTCCGGCAGGTCGGGGTTCTTCGCTGGTTTGGGCCGTTTCGGAACTCGGGGGGTCTTGGGCGCCTTTGCGGCGGCGAGATTCAGGCCATAACCACAAAAACCAAAGAGATGGCCGTTGGCTTTGCCTTGCGATTCTCCCGCTTCTCGGCCATCGTCTTTGCCCTTTTCGTTGCCTTCGGCAACGCCTTCCGGAAAGGCCTCGTTGTAGGAATCTTTGAATGCGTCAGCCTGCGCTTCAGCGATCGCCTTGGAGTAACCTTGACTATAGCCTTCGTTCGAGCCGTTGAGCTGCGCCGAGGGGTCATGCGAGCCTTCGAGTTCACCTGCAGCTTTGGCCGGCTCGTAGAATTTTTCGTAAGCCGCGTCCCGGTGCTCGAAGTACGAGTCGTTGTAACCCTTCCGCCGGCCGGCGTCGGCCCCGTCAACGGTGCCTTGCGCGGGAGTCAAAGCGGCAGCGGCAAGGATCGCTTCTTGTGTAGCATTTTCCGTGGCGTCGATCTTCGCCTGGGCATTGTCGGCGGCGGCAATGACGTTGGCGCTGGCCGCGCCTTGCGTAAAGTACGGTTTGTAGTCCTTGGTCTTGCAAGAGGAGTCGGGAAACTTTTTGCCGACTTTTTCGGCCAGCCCGAGCTCGCTAGCGGGCGCCGTGTCTTCTTCGGAGGCGCTCGGTGCGTTGGACACGCGCGCGCGGGTGGTCGTTCTGTCGCCGGTGACGCCGCAACCGGTCGCAAGAGCGAGAAGCGATGAGATGCCAAAGGCGATACTAAGGGATGCCGCCATGAGCCACCTGCCTTAAGGGAGTTTGCTAAATGCAAGACCCTCATCGGCAGGTTGGGCTAGGTCTCTTGAGAAGGATAAAAATAGTCCCACGAAGGTAAGCGCTTACCGTAGGTTACGCCCTGACCTCGGGGACTTTTTTTCGCCGCTTTTGTGTGCAACGGTTCTTATTGCATGCCTTCGTTAGTCGCCCGGTCGTTCATGACTTTGTCCGTTTTTGCCGCGACGACCGCCTTCGGCGTCGTGGACCATTCTTTCATGGCTTGGTCGCCGGGACGGTCGACGTGGACCTTGTCGTCGACCTGGGTGACCCAGCTCAAGGGGATGTAGTGATGCTGGCCCTGTTTGTCTTTTTTGAGTTTGATGACGTCTTTCCCCTCCATGTGATCGACAGTGGCAAACTGGCCATTTTTCGAACAAACGACCGGGCTATCGGGGATGATCTGGCTGGCGCTGGTCATAGAGACTCCTTTGAATTTGAATCGCCTTCGAAGCGATGCATCTTTCGTGCCCTGGATGAATCATTTAGGGACTTCAAACGCGCATTTTTATGCCTATCCGGAAAGCGAACCTAGTGGCCGGCAGGTAGTCTAAAAACATTTGGCCGTGTCTGGCGAGCCGGCGAGCTAGAGCCGCCAAAGCCGGCCGGCTGTTCCTTTGTCTCAGAGATTCCTGAATCTTTTACCCCATGGGAGCTGCGGCAAGCCTGTGTCGTGCGCCCCAATCACGAACGCAGGATTGCTTTCGATGTGGGCTTGCGGCGTCGCAGTGGCGATAGGCTACGGGTGCGTCATGGTTAAAAGAAGAGCCCACTGAATCTCTCTCTCTCGCAGCACTCGGCAGACACGAAAGGAACGGCCGGCCTGAGATTTTTTTTTAGCCGGACAAGACAACGCGTGGCGGGTGTTGGTCGCTGCCGCCTTATCCGATCAGTGCGCCTTAGGTTGCTGGCCGAGCAAGGATGCAGGCGCGGACGGGGCGGTGAAAGAGTCGCTTCTGGTCATGGCGACGATTGAATCGATAGAGGTACTCGGCGAGGTAAGACCCGAGGTACTCGTCGCCGATACCATGATGGGTACCGATGACCCACGCCTTGCTGTTTGAGATCAGCTTGTGAACCCACGGCCAGGTCCAAGGGGACCTTGGGTATAGTCGCGGAGTTTGCCAGGGCCGGGGCTCGTCATTGGCTCATTTAGTCTATAGTTATGAAGAGTTAGAAGAGGTCTTTGGCCTATCTTTTTTGCATTAGCGGCTATACGACTATAAAGCAAGACCCGCCGGCGCGCATTCTCTTGCACATTCTTCTTAAACGTTAGGATCTTTGATGTTGCTGGACGAGCTTCGCCAAGCTCAAGCGCTTCTCGAAAAACTCGTCGCCGACCGGGCGCTGCTCGCTGACGTGCCTGAGGCCGACCGTATTGCCCTACTGACCGCTGCCGGTCGCGTGTCGCGACCGGGGCGGCAGGAGCTCGACCTATTGACGATGGCGATGCGCAAGCGGGGCCGACGAGCGAAGAGGGAGCAAGATCGGGCGGCTAAGGCAGAAACGGGAATTCGCGCCGCGCGGCAAGCCTCCGTGTTCGTCGCTCCCGAGCGCCTGCTTCCTGAAGCGAGTTTGGACGAAGCCGCGGCAGCGCCGCGCCGTCTGACCAAATCGAAGCACTGCTACGTCTGCAAGACCCATTACGTCGACTTGCATTTTTTCTATGACGGACTTTGCCCCGGTTGCTCGGAATTCAACTACGCCAAGCGTTTTCAGACGGCTCGGCTCGACGGGCGTGTCGCCGTAATAACCGGGGCGCGGGTCAAGATCGGCTTTCAAGCAGCTTTGATGCTGCTCAAGGCTGGGGCGCGCGTCATCGTCACGACGCGCTTTCCGCACGATGCGGCCCTTCGCTACGCCCGCGAGCCGGATCATCCCGAATGGGGCCACCGGCTATCGGTCCACGGCTTGGACCTTAGGCATGCGCCGAGCGTCGAAGCGTTTTGCCATTACCTTCAGCAGAGCGAGGACCGTCTCGATTTCTTGATTAATAACGCCGCTCAGACCGTCAGGCGACCGCCCGCATTCTATGCGCACATGCTCGAGACGGAAACGCGCGACGGCGCTGCGCTCGGACCAGTGGAACGCCAAATATTGGCTAGCCACCGGCAACTATGCGCCGCGTTGGGGCGTGCCCCGGGAGAAAATGCCCTCATTAGCCTGGGGGCCAGGCTAAAGCCCGAGCCAGGCATGGGCATCACGGCGTCCGCCGCTCTCTCGCAGATCCCTTATGCGATCGAGGAAAAGACGCTCGACCCGGTGCTATTTCCCGTCGGCGCCCTCGACGCCGACCTCCAGCAAGTCGACCGAAGGAAAGTGAACAGCTGGCGCCTGGCCTTGGGCGACGTACCAACCTCGGAAATGATCGAAGTGCAGCTCGTCAACTCGGTCGCGCCCTTCGTCCTCTGCTCGAAGTTGAAGCCTCTGATGCTCCGCCGCCGTTCCGCCGACAAGCACATCGTCAACGTTTCGGCGATGGAAGGCGTCTTCTCGCGGCGCACCAAAACCGACAAGCACCCGCACACCAACATGGCGAAAGCCGCGCTGAATATGCTGACCTTGACCTCGGCTCCCGACTACCAGAAGGACGGCATCCACATGAACGCCGTCGACACCGGTTGGGTGACCGACGAAGATCCAGCCGAAATCTCCGAGAGAAAACGCCAAGAGATCGACTTCGAACCGCCGCTCGACATCGTCGACGGCGCGGCGCGAATCCTCGACCCGATCTTTACCGGTCTCGTCACTGGCAGGCACGTTTGGGGCAAGTTTTTGAAGGACTACGCCGTCTCGCCATGGTGAACGCCGAGCAGCCAATGCCGGCGACCAAGTCCTTCGCGAAGCGGGCCGAGCCGTCATCAAGGGTCGGCGGCGGCTCCATTCCGCGATGGCGGCGGACTGGCTCTTGGGTTTTACTGGAGTGGACTACGGATAGGGAGCTCAAATGCTGGACCAAGTGAACGGCGACGGCGAGAAAAATTCCAAGGTCGAACTGCATATTCCGATGGCCACGTTCGGCAAGGTGCTGGGCCTGGCCCTCGTCGTTTATGGGACGATCGTGCTATCGCCGCTCTTTATGACGCTATTTCTCGCGGTGATGCTCGCGGTGACGCTTTACCCGCTGCTTGAATACCTCCGTCGGCGCAAGCTTCCGAGCTGGGTGGGCGTGACCATCGTCGTCGGCGGGTTCCTGGCCACGACGATGGTGTTTTTCGTCGTCGTCCTGCCGCCGTTGCTCGCTCAGACGGGAGCAATCATCGGCAACCTGCCGGCGCTCCGCCAGAGCCTTCTCGACCAGGTGACGTCCAACCCGAGCATTCACTCCATGGCTGAAAAGGCCGTCGGTGCCATAGCCGCGCCGGACGCCACGAAGCTTCTGGCGCCGCTCGTGTCGGTCGGGGCGGTCGCGGCCTCCGGCGTCGCCCAGCTGCTGCTCGTGATGATTTTCACGGTGTATTTGCTCGTCGACGGACCGCGGACGACGCGCTGGATCCTGGCCTTCTTCGGCAGCGAGCGTCGAGCGAAGCTGACAGCGACGACGGACGAAATTTCGAAAGTCGTGTCAGCTTACGTCGCGGGCCAGATCATCACGTCGTTAATCTGCGGCGTTTACACCTTCGCCGTGCTGCTCTTACTCAAAGTTCCCGCCGCGCTGCCGCTGGCGTTCCTGGCGGGCGTCTTCGACGTCCTGCCCGTGCTCGGCTTCTTTCTGGCGGCGATTCCCGCGGTCTTGCTGGCCTTGACGGTCTCACCGGTGACGGCGCTTCTAGTCGTCGCTCTCTATGTCGCTTATCACGGCGTCGAGAACTATTTTCTCGTGCCGAAAATCTACGGCAGCCGCTTGCGCCTGTCGGATCTCGTGGTCTTGGTCTCTCTCCTCGCCGCGGGTTCCGTGGCTGGGGTTCTAGGGGCGATCTCGGTCTTGCCGCTCGTCGCGTCTTATCCGATCATCGAGCGCATCTGGCTGGTCGGCTATCTCGGCCGCGGCGTCGTCTCGAAGCACGGGGCGGCGGCAGCCGAAGCAGACAACAAGGCGCCTCAGTCTTAGGCGGCAGCTGCCGCGGGACTCCCCCGTTTTCCTTCGCGTTGCGGCGAAGACTTGCTGGTTCGCCAAAAAAGCGCGTGGCCCGGCGGCCTGGGACTTTTAGTCAGACGTCGCTGGAGGGACCTTCATGGGCCGGCAGGTTTTCTATAATTCTAAATTGTATCTAATAAGTTCTTTAAAATTTAAATGGCTATCTTTAGTTTGAAATAAAGTCCATACTTTGCGTCAAAATGGCATTAAAATGATTTAACGCCATTAATCCCTTTTATTACACTGGGTTAACCAGTAAGCGCCGGCGCTGGAGGTCCCCAGGTGACCAGTCGAAAAGCAAGACTAGAGCGGTGGTTCCTGATCGCAGGTCTTTTGACCTTGGCCTTGGTCGTCGCCGTCATTGACGGCATGGCGCCCGGAGGCACGACGATCTGGATCCTGAACACGACCCTCATCGCCCTGAGTCTCTATTCTCGCAAACCTCGCTTCCCTTATGTGCTGGCGGGCCTCTGCTCGGTCTTGGTGGTCCTCGTCCCCTTGTCGCCCCAAAGCGAAACGGCGACTTGGGTGGCGTGGTTGGCACGGGGCTTCGGCATCGTCACCTTTTGGGCAGTCGCTTACATTGCCGGTCGCTTCATCACCGCGAAGATGACGTTCGAAGGCAACGAGGTCGCGGCCCAGGCCCTTAGTGAAAAGCTAGCCGCAGAAGCGTGGCTGCGCAAAGGCTTGACCTCGATCAACGAGGCGATGCGGGGCGCGCAATCGACGGAGGACCTCTGTCGCAACCTTTTGACGCAGATGGCGCAGTTCGTCGGCGCCAATATCGGTTCGTTCTACCTTGCCGACGAGACGAGGTCGCTGAACCGGGTGGCGATCTATGGCTACTCGAGCTCGGGCGCCACGGCGCAAACGTTTGCGCCCAGCGAGGGGCTCCTCGGACAGGCCGCCGCAGAGCGCAAGATGATCGAGCTCAACGACGTCCCGGCTGACTATTACCTCAAGATCAAGTCGAGCCTCGGCGAGATCACGCCTCGCTACCTCGTGGCCATCCCGGTCCTTTTCGACGGACGCCTAAACGGCGTCATGGAACTCGGGTCTTTGGAGCCTTTTTCAGAGGTTGCGCGCTCCCTATTTGAGATCATTCCGGAAAACATCGGCATCGCTATCGACTTGACCACCTCCCGGCATCGGCAGCAAAAATTCCTCGTCGAGTCGCAAGGGCTCAACCAGCAGCTACAAGCGGCGCAAAAGACGTTCGAGGACAACGAAGTCGCGGCCCATGCTTTGAGCGAGAAGTTGGCCGCGGAAGCGTGGCTCAGGAAGGGCTTGTCCGCGATCAACGAAGCCATGCGCGGCGTGCAGTCGTCGGAAGACCTCTGCCGCAACCTTTTGACGCAGATGGCCGAGTTCGTCGGCGCCAAGATCGGCTCCTTTTACTTGGCCGACGAGATGCGCAATCTCAGCCGCATGGCGATTTACGGCTATTCGAGCTCCGGCAGCTCGAGCCAGACCTTCGCCCCGAGCGAAGGACTGCTCGGGCAAGCCGCCGCCGAACGCAAGATGATCGAACTCAGCGACGTCCCCTCCGACTACTACCTCAAGATCAAGTCGAGCCTCGGTGAGATTACCCCCCGTCATATCGTGGCCATTCCGGTGCTTTTCGACGGCCGCTTGAACGGCGTTATGGAGCTCGGCTCGCTCGAACCGTTTTCCGCTAACGCCCGCTCGCTTTTCGAGATCATCCCAGAAAACATCGGCATCGCCATCGACTTGATGACCAGCCGCGGCCACCAACGCGAGCTCCTCGGGCAGAGCCAAGAGCTCAGCGAAAAACTCCAAACGCAACAGGAAGAACTGAAGGCCGCGAACTTGGAGCTAACCAAGCAGGCTAGCAAGTTGGAAGCCCAGCAGGCCGCCCTGGAAGAAACCAACGCGGCCCTCGAGGGCAAACAACAACTTTTGGAAGAACAAAAGAAAGCGTTGCAGGACACCAACGCGCTTTTGCAGTCGTCCAAGCGCGAGATCGAACTGGCGAGTCAGTACAAGTCCGAGTTTCTTTCCAACATGTCGCACGAGCTCAGGACGCCGCTCAACAGCATCCTGATCCTGGCCCAGATGCTGTCCGACAACAAGAAGGGAAAGCTCTCGGTCGACGAAGTGGATTCGGCGCTGACCATCGTCTCGGCCGGCAACGACCTGCTGGCGTTGATCAACGACATTTTGGACCTCTCGAAGATCGAATCCGGCAAGGTCGAGCTCGATCCCGAGATGGTCGACCTGCAGTCGTTCGCGACGCATCTCGATCGGGCGTTCCGGCCGACGGCCGAAAAGAAAGGGCTAGCTCTCGACATCACCGTCGGCGCCTCGGCCTTCAAGGAGATCTATACCGACCGGCAGCGGCTCGAGCAGGTCATCAAGAACATGCTGTCGAACGCCCTGAAATTCACGTCGCACGGCACCGTCGGCCTCCGCATTTGGCGCGCGCCGGACGGCCAGAGGGCGTTGGCGATTTCGGTCTCCGACACCGGCATCGGTATCGCCAAGGACAAGCAAGACGTAATTTTCGAAGCCTTCAAGCAGGCCGACGGCACGACGGCTCGGCGCTTCGGCGGGACGGGCCTCGGCCTGTCCATTTCGCGCGAATTGGCGGTGCTACTCCAGGCCGAGATAACCCTCGAAAGCGTCGAAGGCGAAGGCAGCACGTTCACGATCTTTCTCCCCGAAAGGTTGACGTTGAAAGACAAGAAGCCGGCGGAGCAAGACGCCGGGCTCCGTGGCGCCTCGCGGGGGGTGGCGCATCGCGCCTTGCCGACGGCCATCGTGCAGCGGGCGGCGAGGTCACCGGCGTTCCTCGACGACCGCGACGCGCTCGTCGCGGGTGACAAATTCATGCTGGTGATCGAGGACGAAGCGACGTTCGCCCAGATTCTCGCGCGCCAGGCGCGGGAGCTCGGCTTCAAATGCCTCCTGAGCGAGGACGGAGAGAGCGGCCTGGCCGACGCCCGTCACTTCATGCCGAGCGGCATTTTTCTCGACGTCAAACTTCCGGGTCTGAGCGGCATGGAGGTATTGGAGCATCTGAAGAAAGACCCCAAGACCAGGCACATTCCCGTCCACGTCGTCTCGAGCTACGACCACCGCAAGAACGCGCTGCATTTGGGCGCCGTCGGATTCTTGCTGAAGCCGCTCGACGCCCGCGCGCTCAGCGAAGCGTTCCGGCGCCTCGAGAGCGCCGCATCGGTGGCTATGAAAAAAGTGCTCATCGTCGAGGACAACGAAACGCAGCTGAAGGCGATGCAGAGTCTGATCTCCGACTTGAAGCAGGTGGAGACGGTTGGGGTCAGGAGCGGCCAAAAGGCGATCGAGCAGTTGCGTTCTACCACTTTCGATTGCATGATTTTGGACCTAAGCCTGCCGGATATGTCGGGCATGAAAGTCCTCGAGACGATGGCGACGGACGAGGGCTTGTCGCACCCTCCGGTGATCGTTTACACCGGCGCTTCCCTGTCAGGAGACGAAGAGGCGGCGCTCAGAAAGTACACGGACAGCATCATCATCAAAGGCGCCAGGTCGCCCGGGCGCCTCCTCGACGAGACGGTGCTCTTCCTCCATCGCATCGAAAGCGAGCTGCCGGCGGGCAAACGCCAGCTCCTGAAGGACCTTCGCGACCGCAATCAAGTCCTCGCTGGAGCCAAAATTCTACTGGTCGACGACGACATGCGTAACGTCTTTGCGCTGAGCCGACTCATCGAGGACCAGGGGGCACTGGTCACGGTGGCGCGCAATGGTCAGGAGGCGCTCGACCGTTTGCACTCGAACCCGAACCACGATTTAGTGCTGATGGACATCATGATGCCGATCATGGACGGCTTCGAGGCCATGCGCCGGATTCGCGCCCAAGAATGTTTCATGAAACTGCCGATCATCGCGTTGACCGCCAAGGCGATGAAGGGTGACCAAGAAAAATGCATCGAAGCGGGAGCCAGCGACTACCTAGCTAAGCCGATCGACGTGAAGCGTCTGCTTTCTTTGGCCAGTGTCTGGCTCTCGCCGCAAGGCCTCTGATGGATCCAAAACCCAGCAGCAGCACGGACGACGCCGAAATCGCGCGGTTGCTCGAGACGATCTTCCGCCTCCACGGCTATGATTTTCGCCAATACGCCGCAGCCTCCCTCAGACGGCGCATCCTCAGAGCGAAGGAGCATTTCGGTCTCGAGTCCGTCGCCCAGATGGAAAAGAAAATTTGCGGCGACAAGGCGTTCTTCCCTCAGTTTCTGAGCGAGCTTACGGTGACGGTGAGCGAAATGTTCCGCGACCCCCACGTCTACCGAGTCCTGGCGAAAGAAGTCTTGCCGGTTCTGGCGACCTACCCGTCGATCCGGATTTGGCACGCAGGCTGCAGCACGGGAGAAGAAGTCTACTCGATGGCCATCCTGCTCAAGGAAGAAGGCTTGCTTGAACGTTCGACCCTCTATGCCACTGACATCAACCCCTTGGCGCTACAAAAAGCCAAGGCGGGAATCTTTTCCGCGTCCCAGATGCAAAACGCCACGGAAAATTATCAAAAATCCGGACGCACCCAGGCATTCGGCGACTACTACACGGCCGAGTATGGCGCCGCCGTCCTCGACCGTTCGCTGAAGGAAAACGTCGTTTTCGCGGAACACAACTTGGCGACCGACGGGGCGTTTTCCGAGGTACATTTGGTCGTTTGCCGAAACGTCTTCATCTACTTCAATCGGGCCACGCAAAACGTGGCGCTGCAGCTCTTTTGCGACAGCTTGCCTTTCGCCGGTTACCTCTGCCTCGGCACCAAGGAATCGCTCGATTTCTCCGCGTACAGCCAAGTCTTCGCCGTCGTCAGCGCCGACGCGCGGATCTACCAAAAGCGGGAGGTCGGATAATGTTCGAAATAAAGTCCGACGGAGCACTCGTGGTCGGCGCCTCGGCCGGAGGCATTCATGCGCTTCGCATCGTGCTCGGCGCGCTGCCGTCCGCCTTCGCCGTGCCGGTCTTCGTCGTCCAACATTTTCCGGTCAATACGGCAATGTTTCTGCCGACGCTTCTGGCAGAGGGGTGCGCCTTGCCCATCACGGAAGCGGAGGATAAGGCTTCGGTCCAGAGCGGACACGTCTACATTGCGGCTCCCGGCTATCACCTATTGATCGAAATGGACGGGACGATGGCCCTTAGCGCCGACGAGGTCGTCAACTGCTCCAGACCGTCCATCGACGTCCTCTTCGAGTCGGCGGCGAGAGTATATGGGGAAGCTCTTGTAGGAATCCTGCTCACGGGAGCCAATAACGACGGCGCCCAGGGAATTAAAACGGTCCGAGCCTTGGGGGGTTACACCATCGTGGAGGATCCGGCGACGGCAGAGGCCGCGGCCATGCCGCTTGCGGCGCTAAATGCGACGCCGGTCGACGTCGTCGCGCCGCTCGACGAGATCGCGAGACTTTTGGCGAGTTGCAAAGTGAGAAACCATGATCAATGACCTATACAATTTACCGCTTGGAAGCCCGAAAAAGGCGAAGATATTGGTCGTCGACAATCAGCCCGCGAACATAAAAGCGATGGGAAAAGTGATCGTCAGCCTCAGCCCCGACGTCGAGATTTTCGGCGCAAGCTCCGGTCACGAAGCTTTGAGCCTCGTCATCGACCACGACTTCGCCTTGGCCATCGTCGACATTCAAATGCCGGGCATGGACGGATTCGAGCTGGCGGAGCTCATGCGTGGCCGGAGCGAGGGCTCCCATATCCCGATCATTTTCGTGACGGCAGGCGAGGCCGATCAAAGGCAGATGTTCCGGGGCTATGGAGCCGGCGCGGTCGACTACATCCCGAACCCGATTGACCCGAGGGTGCTGGCGAGCAAAGTGCGCGTCTTCGTCGAAGTCTACCAGTCGCGCGAACTCTTGACGTCGAGGCTCGCCGAGATCACCAAACAAAAAGACGAGCTCCAGGTACTGAAAGCGATCGCGGAGTCGGCGAACGTCGCCAAAAGCAGCTTCCTCGCGAACATGAGCCATGAGATTCGCACGCCCCTCGGCGCGATCCTCGGCTACTCCGAGCTTTTGGCGGATCCGAATCAGTCGAGTGAAGTCACCGCGGACCCCCGCCGTTCGATCCAACGCAACGTCGAGCACTTGACGGCCTTGGTCGACGAAATCCTCGACTTGTCGAAGATCGAGGCCGGCAAACTCGACGTCGAGCGGGTCCGTTTCCGATTGCTACCTGAGCTCGCGGAGATTTTCACGTCCTTGCAGAGCCGCGCGAAGGCAGCGGCGCTTTTGTTCGACGTCACCATCGAGGGTGAAATCCCCGAATCGGTCCTGGCTTGCCCGCGGCGCCTCCGGCAGATTCTGCTGAACATCGTCGGCAACGCCCTGAAGTTCACCGAACGGGGCGGGGTTTCGGTCGTCATCAGGTTCGACCCCATGTCGGGGCCAGAGCCCCGCGGTCTCCTTAATTTTACAGTCAAGGATACGGGCATCGGCCTTTCTCTGGAGCAGCAGGGCCGACTCTTCCGCCCCTTTAGCCAGGCCGACAACTCGGTGACGCGCAAATATGGCGGCACCGGCCTCGGCCTGATTCTTTCTAGTCGTTTGGCCGAAGCCATGGGCGGGGGAGTGGGGCTGACCGAGAGCAAAGCTGGAGAAGGCAGCGTCTTCACCATCACCATCGACCCAGGGCCGGTGGAAGGCGTCGCAATGCTCCGCGCGGTCCGGTTGGCCGACTTCGCCGCTCCACGGGAGCCCGCGAGAGAGCTCGCCAGCGTGAAGTTGGACAAACTCAGAGGTTTACGAATTCTCCTCGCCGAGGATGGACCGGACAATCAACTACTCATCAAGCATTTTTTAGTCTCCGCCGGCGCGACCGTTGCGCTCGCCACAAACGGCGCGGAAGCGCTGACGATGGCTGCCGAAGAAAAATTTGATCTCGTCTTGATGGACATGCAGATGCCGGTGCTCGACGGCTACGAGGCGACCAAGCAGTTACGCGACCGCGGCGACGCGACGCCGATCATCGCGCTGACGGCAAAAGCCATGCACGGCGACCGCGAAGCGTGCCTCGCGGCCGGGTGCGTCGAATACATCACTAAACCCCTCAAAGCCGCGCATCTTGTCGAAGTCGTGGCTAGATACGCCAAGGCGGCCTTGGCCGTCGCTGTCCTCCCTTGACCTTAAAAGCCCGTGGCCTTTCATGCCCGGCTCAGTTCGGCTGAAGCTTTTTCCACTCGGCCATCGACAGCGGTTTCCCGGTCTCTAGGAATTGGGCGAGGTTGTCGAGGGTCCAGGTCCAGCAAGATTTCATCTTGTCGGCGTCACTCTGCGCGCCTAGCTTGTAGTGACGGAGCGACACGGCCGTTTCCCCGTCGACCGGCGGTTCGATTTGAATTTCGATCTGGCTGCCAGCGAAGCTGCCTTCCCACGTGAAGCGGAGCAGTTGGTCGGGCACGATCTCGAGGTATTCGCCCGCGTCGCCGTCGGCGTTGCTAAAGCGGCCGCCTTGACGGAGGTCGACCTTGGTGTCGTCGCTAAACCACTTGGACCAGGTCGGCCCATCGGCGAAGGCCTGAAAGGCGTTTGAAGCGTCGGCTTTGATTTTCTTGGTGACTTGGACTTCAAAGGTCATGGTGGGCCCCCAGTTGATGGCTAATTCCGGTTCTTTCGTACTCTTGGACCTGCTGCGGAACCAACTAAATTTTGGGGTCTCGGCCGATTTCCCCGGCTTCCTGATCGACGTCACCGATGTAGTCCACGGCCGGATCGAACGCGAACCGCGTTTTCAACGCCTCGTAGACGTTGAAAATGATAGGACATACTCGGTAGTTCTCGATCGTCGAAATCGAGTACTCGACGAAGTCCGGCTTGTGGAGGTGGGGGAACGAAGCGCAATCGTCCGGCCGGTCCTCGTAGACGCCGCAGCGGCCGCCTTTGAGCAAGGGGCACGGCATGCTCCGAAAAACGTGACGGTCTTCGATGGCGGGGTCCAGATGGAGCCGAACGAGTTCGCTGGCGTCGAGCTTTAGCCTCGCCGCGACGCGTTCGACGTCGGCGTCCGTCAGATACGGGCTGATCGATTTGCAGCAGTTGGCGCAGGCCGTGCAGTCGATCTTCGGCGCGATTTCCGCATTGAGCTGGTGGACGACGGCGTCGACCCGTGCCGGCGCCTCGTGCTGCTTCAAGTAAGCTCGAAAGTTCCAGTTCTCGGCCCAGTGTTCTTCCGCCAAGCGCTCTATGGTTTTTAGATCGGTTTCGAGCATGGTCAGTCGATTGAATCCT
The DNA here is from genome assembly GCA_043781115.1 of Pseudomonadota bacterium. GTDB lineage: Bacteria > Bdellovibrionota_B > Oligoflexia > Oligoflexales > CAIYRB01 > CAIYRB01. The sequence goes on along the minus strand of JAYWBY010000051.1, from coordinate 3,499 downwards.
CCTCGCGCTTCTATAGCACAAATCTCAACTTGTTGATTTCATAAGATAAATAAATAGAGTGAGCCGTTTTGGGGCGCCTTTGCGCGTCTTTAGGTGAGCACGGAAATCTACAAAACCCTTCATAAGGAATGCAGCCATGAAATCCACCATCTTCTCCGCCCTGGCAGCTTTGGCCCTCACCCTGACTGTCGCCTCGACCGCGAAAGCCGAATACGCGATGCGCGCTTTCCCGGGCTACGACGCTCCAGGCAACGACATCGACAACTTCGTCTCCGGCAGCCAACTCAACTGCGAGACGTCCTGCATCGAACGCGGCAATTGCACTGCGGCCTCCTTCGAGCCCGCCAACGGCGGTCGCTGCTGGTTGAAAACGGGCCTGCCGCAAAACACGCAGAACCCGCACAGCGTCCTCTTGATTAAAATCGTCGCCGGTCGCGACGGCATCGACTACCCGGGCGGCGACTACCGCTCGTTCCAAGCCTCGGGCTGGCAGAACTGCAGCCGTCAGTGCTTCATCGAGTCGCAATGCAAAGCCTTCGCTTACGACAAAAACACCCAGACGTGCTGGCTGAAAAACGCGGTCGTCGACGCCTCGTTCGAAAGCAACAGCATCGCGGGCAAGAAATAAGTCTTCGGCGCGAACGGTCATCAAAGCCCCGGGTTCTTCCCGGGGCCTTGTTTTGTGGTCGACGCTAGAGCGCCAGCACCCTTATGAATATCGAGAAGTTACGACGAAGCGGAGCAGATCGGGCAGAACGCCCTGATATTGCGGGTACTGCAGGATCCGGAGGGCAAAACGAATTGTCGTCGAAAAGATAAATATGGCTGGTATTTATTGAATCAGTTCCCTGGGTCGTCTTACCCTTGGGTGACCCGGCCTTCGAGGCGCCGCCAGAAGAAGTACGAAAGACCCCAAAGCACGCCCGTCCCAACCGAATAACCCCAAGCATCTGGACCATCGCCGACGGAAAGGTGGGCAATCAGCGCCGAGACGAGCGTGATGGCGAAGCCGGCGTAAGCCCACTCCTTGAGCCTCGCCGGCACTGGCGCGAGGAGCACGACGATGCCGAGGAATTTGGCCCATGAAAGCTCAACGCGAAAGTAGGCGGGAAATCCTAAGTGAATGAAGGCCTCCGTCACCTGGGGCAAGGCGAGCTGCGCGTAGGCCGTAAAACCGATCTGCAGACAGAAAAGTACCGTAAAGGTCCAGAAGCCAATGATGAGTCCCTTGGAGCGTGACATGCGCGGGTCCTTTAGGCCTTCTTGGTCTTTGGGACCTTCTTGGCCGTGGTGGTCTTCTTGGCTATTTTTGGCTTCTTCGCTGGCTTTACTTTGGACGCGTTCAGGGCGATGGCTTCGCGGATCAGCGCCTTGAACGCCGTCTCGCTGACTTCTCCTCCCTCTGGGATGTCGATCGCCCGCCGCAGATTCCCCTCGAGGCTCGAGTTGAAGAGACGGGAGGGATCTTTCAAGAAGGCGCCTTTGGCGAAAGTCAGCTTCACGACCGTCTTGTAAGATTCGCCGGTGCAGATGATGCCGTCGTGGGACCACACCGGAGTACCCATCCACTTCCACTCTTCGACCACGTCGGGGTCGGCCTGCTTTATGAGTTTGCGCATGCGGCTGAGCGTTTTCCCTCGCCAGTCGCCGAGCTCGGTGATCCGCTGCGAAATGAGCTCCGAGGCCGACTTGGCCGAACGCGCGACCGCCTTTGTCATAGGGTGGAACTCCGCAGAAATATATGCAATTTCGCCGTCTTGAAAAATACCAAAGAGTCGGCAACCCGGTCAAGGCTTGGCCCTCGTAATGTGTAGATCGCTGCACTACACTAGCGGCGAATGAGGCAGCAGTCGCGGAGGGGTTATGCCAATGACAGGTACGACAAAGGGCTCGCTGCCTAAAGGTCGGAAGCAAACCGACAAGAGCTTGGGAGCCGAACGCGCGAAAACGGATGCGTCTTTGTTGAGCGGCCGCCAGCAGACCGAGTCGCAGGCTGACGAGGCCGTCACGACGTCTCGTGCCGACGCGGACGAAACAAGGAGTCAAAATCGCCAAGACACGGATTTTTCTAGTGCCCTCGACCGCGCGGCGACGGGCGGTAGCGGGTCGGTGGACTGCCTCGAGGCTGATGAACGGCTGCGTAAAGAACGCGAAATCGCCGACGAAGCCCTGGACGCCGAGCGGCGACACGTCGACTCCATTCTTGCAGGTGAGCGCGAACAGAAGCGCGTCGACGAACACGGGTTCTTCGCGGCGGAGCGCGCCAAGACCGACATCGACCTGACGAATGAACGGAGCGAGACGGACGTCGAGGTTCAGCGCGCCGTCGTGGCGTTGACGACGAGGGACGAGTTTTTGGCCATCGTCAGTCACGACTTGAGGAACCCTTTGGGTTCGGTAGCCATGGCGGCGCAGATATTGAAGGACGGCCCAAGTTACTCGGCCGCCGATAAGGAAACCCGCGAATACTTCGACATCATCGAACGCAGTGCCAGCGAGGCGTTGAGATTGATCGGGGACCTGATGGACATGGAGCGCATTTCGGCCGGCAAGCTCGGTCTGCAAATTGCGCCGGGCGACATCACAGAAGTGATTCGCCACTCGGTCGAATCGTTTCAACATCAAGCGAGGGCGAAGGCTATCGCGCTTACGTCGAGTTCGGACGGCCGGGCAATCAAAATACCATGCGACCGCGGCCGTATTTCCCAGGTTTTGTCGAACTTGCTAGGGAATGCACTGAAGTTCACTCCTAGCGGCGGAAGGGTAACGTTGGCGGTTGACCAGAGGGATCGCGCCGTTCAAATTTCCATCGCCGATACCGGTCCAGGAATTTCCGAAGATATGCATAAAACGATCTTTGGTCGATTCTGGCAAATAGGCAAACAGGATCGGCGGGGCCTCGGACTCGGTCTCTACATTTCGAAAATGATCGTTGAAGCGCACCACGGGAATCTGTGGGTCGAGTCGAAGCCGGGGCACGGGAGCGTGTTTCGGTTCACGCTTCCGTGTGCATAGTAAGACCATCAAACAAACCATAACCAGAAGCTTCAAGACTTCTGCCGAGCTGCGTCGATGGCTGAATAAGAACCACGCCAAGAGCGACGGCCTCTGGATCCGGCTATTCAAGAAGGACTCGGGCTTCGCGACCGTCAACTATGCCCAAGCGCTAGACGAAGCGCTTTGCTATGGCTGGATCGATGCCCAGAAGAAGTCCTTCGACGCCTCGTCGTGGATCCAGCGGTTCTGCCCCCGGCGAGCCAAGAGCAAATGGTCCAAGATCAACCGTGAACATGTCGAACGGCTGCTGAAAGCCAAGAAAGTTACCGCGGCCGGACTTGCGGCTATCGACGCCGCCAAGGAGGACGGCCGTTGGGACGCAGCCTACGACTCGCCCGCGAACGCGAGCCTCCCCAACGAGCTCATAGCCGCGCTGAAGAAGAACAAGAGGGCCAAGGCCTTCTTCGATACCCTCAACCGGGCGAACGTTTATGCGATCACT
>JAYWBY010000050.1:0-7141 GCA_043781115.1 Pseudomonadota bacterium | reverse complement strand
TGAACGAGGCCATATCCTGCCACGACACCAACAACGTAGTCGAAAGCGGCGCGTTGGAGGACATCTGTCCGAAAGTCGCGGTGGCCATCGAAGTCAGTCCGGAGGCGTATGTTATCAAGGTTGACGACCAGATCACTCTTGCTGCAACAGTAACCTACGACGACACGACCATTTCCACGACCGACCCAAATGTCAGCTGGACCATCGATGATCCGAACCATATTGCGCAACTGACCGGTTCAACCATCAAAGGCATAAAATCCGGATTGGTCACCGTAACCGCAAACATCGGCAGCTTGAAGAAATCGGTAAGTGTGACGATTCAATCAAAAGCCGTCGTTCTTACCAGCCTTGAAGTGACGACCCCGCCAGCGTCGACGGCAAGTCTATATCTTGGCACGACGCTTACCCTCAAACTGACCGGCCACTACTCAGACGGCACGAGTGTCGATCAAACGACCGGCGTCACGTGGACTAGCGGCGATACAACCAAAGCGACGGTTAGCGCGACGTCTGGAGTCCTGACCCCCAAGGCCGCGGGCACCGTGTTCGTGACCGGAAAGCTAGCGACTTGCGCGCTAGCGGACTGTACAGCCGCTATGACTGAGACCGTGATTGGCGTGGCCTCCATTGTACTAAACCCGGCAACGCAGTCGATTCTAATCGGGGGAACGCAGGCTATTTCGGCCGTGGTTACTTACACCGATACTCCCCCAAAAACGTTAACTAACCCGGCTGGCATCGTTTTCACGTCGTCCGCAACCTCCAAAGCGACGGTCAGTGGCAACGTCGTCAAAGGCGTCGCGGCTGGCACTGCCACGATCACGGCGACGTTTGGCGGCAAGACCTCTACGTCGGCGTTCACCGTGAATTTGCCCCCGAACTGTCCGTCTTTTGCAACCTACCGTCAGGCGGTCGCGCCTCTGCTGACCGCCTGCGGCAACTGTCACGGCGGAACGAACCCTCAGGCCTCGGATAAATTCGCCTTCGCGGGTGGTTCGACGGTTTGCACGGCGCAGGTCGTCGACTGGCGCGCTGCTAGGACCGAGATCGACGGCAATTCTCAAGCCAAGAGCAACATCATCCTCAAGCCGTCAAATGCCATTCCCCATGGTGGCGGTCTCTTCTTCAGCAGTACTCAAACAAAAACGATGACCGATTGGGTCAATATCGACGTGGCATGCAACGCGGCTGGCGTCAGTGATTCGAACGACATGGACGTTCTCTGTCCGAAAGTTGCCACCGGCATCGCCGTAACGCCCACGGCCCCCGACATTCAGATGGGCAAGACGTTGGCGATGAAGGCAACCGTCACTTACGACAACGGCTCTCCGTCGGATACGGACCCCGGGGTGACTTGGACTTCTTCGAACTCTAGTGTCGCTACCGTTAGCAGTGCGGGCGTCATCACGGGCTTGAGTTCCGGTACGACAAACATTGTTGCTCATCTCGGCACGCTGTCCAGCTCGGTGGCCGCCACCGTTCGTGCAGCCGACATCGTCATCACTCGCCTCGACATCACGCCCGCCTCGCAAAGCGTGCCCGTCGGCGACACGGTTACTTTCGAAACCAAAGCCACCTACTCGGACAATACGACTAAGACCTTGGGTAGCGAAGTGACTTGGACAAGTTCGATCCCCGGCAATGCGACGATCTCGGCGACCGGCGTCGTTACGGGCAAAGCAATCGCCCATTCCGCCGATGGCAAGACCATCGTCAACGCTAGCACCCTTACGAGTACCCTCAAGACGACTTGCACCAACGGCAACGGCGGCGTCATTGCCAACTGTCCCGCGAGCGCCAAGGTCAAAGTGATTGCGCCGTCCCTCAAGTCGATCAGCATCGACCCGCCGCAGGCCATCCTGGTCACGGGAATCTCGAAAAAATTTGAAGTCATAGGTACGTACAGCGATGGCAACAAGGTGCCAATCACTTCCGGCGTCACCTGGACGACCGACGACGCCAGCCTGCTTCTCTTGGACGCGGTCGGCAACGTCACGCCGCGCGGCGTCGGCTACGGTCAAATCACGGCGACCTTCGGCGCCTACACGATGACCGCCGGCATCTTGACCCAGCCAAGCGGTTGCAACACGGCCGACCAGTTCCAGTCGTCAGTCGACCCAGTCCTGCAAACCTACTGCGTCTCTTGCCACGGCCTGAGCGGCAACCTCGGCAACAGCAGCTTGCCGATGAAGGGGCCGAACCCGACTGCATTTGAAGTCAACGCCAACTTGGACCAACTGCGGATGAAGGTCAACTCGACCAACGTCCTTGCTAGCCTCGTCCTCGTCAAGCCGCTCGGTGGGTTGACCCACGGTGGTGGCGCGATTTTCTCGAGCGCAACCAACACGCACTACCTCGCGATCAAATCCTGGGCCACGGCGGAAGCGGCTTGCATCAAGGCCAACATCCCGACCAACCTGACGCGCAACTCCGGCGAGGTCTTGTACCTCCGCCTGGCGCAGCTCTTCCCGACGGCGACAACCGCCACGCCCCCCTTGCTCAAAGCGCGCGACTTCGACATGTTCTATTCGACCGGCTTAGACCGCGTGCTGGCCAACACCGAGCGCATGTTCAGCCCGGTCGTCCAGATCGCGCTGCGTGCTAAGGTCAACGCCCTTTGCACCAAGTACGTCGACGCCGCCGACGCGACCAACAACCTGTTCGCTTGGAACACTTCGACGCTCAAGGCGGGCGAGAGCGTGCCGACCGACGCCAAGGTCAAGATCGCGCTCGCCGCGGCTCGCAACGGCTGGCTCTACCCGTACACGGCGACTTCGCACGAGGTCCAAGACCTCGTGGCGCTCTACACGAACGCCTTGGCGGTGACCGGCACAACGACCCTCAAAGCTAAGCAGGTGGTGTGCGCCGCGACGCTCTCGGCGCCGCAGTTCCTCTTCGGCAACGCCGGAGACAATGATGCCGTCCGTCGCTTGTCGCTCGAGAGCGGCCGCACGGTGCCGACCATGGCCGACTACGATGCTTATGCCGCCGCGACCGATAAAAAGGCCTTCTTGAAGTCGATGCTCGACACGTTGCAGACGAAGTCCGGCTACATGACCGCCGTCAAGAGCTGGCACCGCGACTGGCTGGGGCTCCGCGACTACTACGACGTCGGCCGCGGCCAAACCCGACCGGAGGCCGCGCAGGGCATCGGCGGCGGCAACACCGGCATGGGTCTGTCGGGCGTGCCAATTACCGGCTTGTCCGATGTCGACGCCGGCTTTAACCAAGTCGACGCGAACAACGTACCCGTCGGCGTGCAGACGACGCTGCGCGCCGTTGAGCTAAACATCGACCGCAACTCCCCGACGCAGGCTGACTTCTCCGAGCAGTGCAAGGGTGTCGAGCAGAACTTCGACCCGCGGACGACCGAGATCTACTACGAGCAGAAGAACAAGCTCAACGGCAACTGGGAGAAAATCGGCGGCGCCAAGAAGCTGGCCAACGGCACCTGGCAGCCGTACACCGGTTGGATCACGACCGCGGTCGGCACCGGCGGCGGAGCCGACACCACCAAGGTCACCTCGCTCGCCGACATCACGCCGGTCAGCCTCAATGGCGACAGCCAGAACTGCTACAAAACCGGCGGTCTGGTCGGCACGCCGATGGAGTGCTTCGACGGTACGCGCCACTTGGGCGTCGATGCCAACGGTAAACCGACTGTCCAAAGCGGCAAGCAGTACATGCAGCGGCGCCTCCGACGCATCTCTCCGAGCGGCGAGCAGAACGGCTTCAGCAAGGTGAAACTCTGGTACAGCGGTGAGGAGGTCCACGTCTGTAACACGATCACCCGCTTCGTGACCTCGTGCGCCTACCGTCCGCCGACTGCAACGCCGGTCGAGGCGACGCTTACCCCGGTATCGGGCGGCATCAACTACGACGAAGGCAAAGTCCTGGGCTTCAGCACCGACATTCCCTGGAACTTCGGCATCAACAACCGTCCGAAGATCGGTCCGCCGAGCTTGCGCGACAGCTTCGCCTCGCCGCTCGTGCTCGACAACTATCGTTGCGGCTCGCCTGATACGGCGCAGATCGAGCTGATGGGGGGCGACGCCTACAACGAGAACTTGGCTTACCCGCGCGGTTATGCGGCGATGACGGGCGCCATCGACCAGAGCCTATTGAACGACAAGGCGATGAACCCGACCGACTTCTTCGGTCGCCAGCTGAATGGCAATCTCGACATGACGATCAGCAACAATCTCGCCGCCAAGTACGGCGAAGACCAGGCCGTCGGTCGCTTGCTGCAGGATTTGCAAGCAGAGCCGCTCACTTTGGTTCAGAAAGTCGTCTCTGCGAACGCTGACTACCGCTTGCTCTTGACCGCTCCTTACACTTACGGCCGCACCGAGATGGAACTCCTTTACCGGAGCTCCGACTACTACCTGCCGGCCCTGCCGCCAGGCTACACTGCGAAGACGGGCGCGGCGAACGTCGTCGCCAAGATCACCCAGGCGTCGGTTCAACCCATCCCCTTGTCCTGGATGCGGAACACGGCTGGCACCTACGGCGTCGGCCTCGGCGCCAACTACTTCAAAGACGAGCTCGCCGCAGGCGCCGTCGTGGCGCGCCCGATGTCCGGCATCTTGACGCAGTCGGCTTTCGTCGGCCCGGTGTCGGTCAACTCCGGAAAACTGCGCAGCATTTCGGCCCGAGTCTACCAGCGCCTCTTGTGCGGTTTGCCGAGCGACTTCCTTTCGGATTTGGACGGCAACGCCATGACGCTGCACGAGAGCTACGTCTCGACGAAGGAATCGAACGGCAAGGCCCACCTCGACAAGTCGCGCGGTTGCTACAACTGCCACGTCAACTTGGATCCTCTGGCCTCGTCGATGAAACTGACCTTCAAGACCGACCCGAGCACCGCGGCCGTCGGCGAAATGAAATACGCGCCGTTTATGGGCGTCCCTAACGTCTATGGCTTCCGCGGCGGCACGACGCAAGGCGTCGGTGCGCTCTTCGGAACGCGGATCACGGGCATCAAAGAGATGGCGAGCGTCCTTGCAAGCTCGAAGCAGTTTTCCCAATGCGTCGTCAAGACGGCCTTCCAAAACGTCTTTGGCCGTTTGCCGATCGGCGACGAAATGGGCTTGATTCACGACGTCGCCGTCTCGTTCCAAGGCCCGCTCAACTACGACTACAACGCCATGATCGACGAATTGGTTACTTCCGACGCTTATAAGAGGAGAAATTGAGATGACGAAGAAAACCACGCGCCGCCGTTTCATGCAGTTTGGGGCTATGGGCTTCGGCGCGGTCGTCACCAACTTCGGCTTCGGGCCGCTCATCCCGAAGGCCAAAGCCACGGCGTCGCAACGTAGCCGTTACCTGATCAACCTGCAGAGCTTCGGCGGCCAGGATTCCTCTTGGCACCACAGCCCGATGCTGGAGAAGGACACGGCCGGGCTCGACGCCGCGCAGAAGAACGCCGCATTCTACGGCAAGGGTTTTGACAAGCCGAGGTTCCCCGACTCCTTGGCGATCCCGATGGGCACGGGCCATCTCGGCATCGGCATGTCCAACTTCACGACCGCCGAGTTGAACCGCATGGCGGTTTGGCGGGGCCTCGTCGTCGAGGGCTCGCACGACGTTGGCAACCACTTGATTCAAGACGGTCACCTGTCGGGTTACGCGGCGTCTTTCTCGACGATCGTCGCCGACGCCTTAGCCCACGGTCCGGACTATATGCGCAGCCTCCACTACGTGCAAATCTCTAATATGCCTTCCGACTTTAGGTCGCAGGTCGGTTTTTACCATGGCCCGGGCATTCCCTTGAACATCGTCGACTCGGCGACCTGGACGAAGCTCAGCGCCACCGATCCCAACGATCCCGCGACGGGAACGATGAAGCCGGTCATGGCGGCTGGCGTCGCCAAGCTCGCCACCGAGACGTCGGGCCTGGCCCTCGACGCGTCGAAGAAGCTCTTTAGCGAAGACTTCGCCGATTCGTACGTCGCCGCCGAATCGATCATGGGACAAAATTACGCGACGAGTCCCGCGTTCATAGCGACCTTGGCCCGCTACAAGAAGGCCGTCATCGACGACCTGACCAACGTCATCTTCAACGCGCCATGCGCCGCCGCCGTCAAGGAGCAGTTGAAATTCCATCCGAACTTCGTCGGCTCCGGCGGCTTCATCGCCAACACCGCGACAAACGTCGAGACCGCCTTGAAAGGCGCCTTGAACGTCGCCGACTTGAACAACGCCGTCTTTCCGTTCGCGCTCGCCGACTTCCTGGTCACCAACGACCTGTCCGCGGTCGTCGACGTGCCGATGCTGTCGGGCGACTTCCACGACACTAATGATCGCGAATTCTTGCAGGTTTCGACCAACCTCGCCTGCTACCGTTCGCTCTTGAAAAAGCTAGCGACGACGCAGCTTCCCGACAACTCCGGCAGCTTCCTCGATGCGACCTTGGTTGTCTACAGCACCGAGTTCGACCGGCAGGTCGCGCGCAGCTCTTTAACGTCGAGCCTGGCCACTCGCCCCGGCACTGACCACGGCTCGACCTCGAGCGTCATGTTCGCGGGGTACGGGACGAACGGAGGCAAGATCGTCGGCGGGCGAGCCGGTGGGCCGAACGGCGAATTCGGCAATTTAGAGGCGGGATTTCTCCAGCCAGTACCCATCAACATCAGCACCGGGGTACCGACGGCGGGCGGCGAATTGCCGTCGCAACGGTCGATTCTACCGACGGTACTGACGATGTTCGGCATCCCTGTGCCGTCGCAGCAGAAGACCGAGATGGTCGCCGTGCCGGCGATGATCAAGCCGGGCTTCCAGTCCTAGACGCGCGTTTAATTCAGGACACCCGACGTAATCGAATTTCGCTAATTCGATTACGTCGGGTGTCCTGAATTCAACGTCGGGTGTCCCGAATTAAACAGAAAAGAAGTTAAGGCTGGGTGGCGCCAGCCGCGGCTCCGGGGTTGGCGGCTAGGTAGTTCTTCAGCTTCTCTTCGTTGGTGTCACCGGGCGAGGCGTTGATCTTGTCGGCGTATTGGCCGAGGGCGGCCGTGGCCTTTTGGATCGTGGCGTCGTTCGGGTCGGAGCCGCCGAGGATGGCTTGGGCCGACAGGAGCTGGCTGAGGAGACCGGTCGCCGACGTGTCGCTGAGGTTCAGAACTTCGTCCAGCGA
>JAYWBY010000049.1:0-2542 GCA_043781115.1 Pseudomonadota bacterium | reverse complement strand
ACAGGCGAATTCACGCGCGCCAGCGGCAACAAAGTGCTGGTGTCGAGCCGCATCGAACAGACGCAGTTCGAAACGCTCCGGTCGAACTTCTTCCGTCTGACGGTCGCCCACCAGTGGATTTGGAGTAGCTTCCAGATGCGGCTCGGCATCGGCGCGCAATACTACGTGCTGTCGGGCCGCGATCTGGATCACGAAGTGATCGACGAATCCGGAGTTCTGCCGGCGTCGGACATCGCGTTCTACTGGCGGTTTTAGCTTGCTTCGCCGAGCGGCTTGTAGGGTTCCGGCAAGACGAAAGCGACGACTTTTTCGTCTTTTTTCGCGATGCGGGGACCTTTGCCTTGGTCTTCTCGCTCTTGATAGAGCCGCGCCATTTCGGAGCGGTCTTTTTCGATGACCGGACGGGGCGGGAACCAACTCGCCTTGCTGTCGATGGCGTTGAGGGACTCACCGTTGCGCATGCGCCGGATCAGATCGCTGTTGTGCTGTTTGCGAAGGTCACGAGCGTTTTTGGAATCGTTCATGCGGTGTGCTCCATCGTGGTGCGACCCTTTTATCGGAGTTCGGAGCCAAAAACTTTAGGGGCGGCCCGAAAGCCGCCCCATTTAACCGTAACTATTGATTTATTCTGATGTTACTTCTTGGCCTCAAACCATTCCCAAACGTAATGGTCGGCGCTGATCGTGTAGCCCGTCGCCAAGGTCGCGTCGAACTTGGCTTTCGTGATTTCGCAGGCATCGAGGCCGGCATTGGGGGCTTGTTTCAGGGAGCTGGCGTTTAGCGCGCTCAAGCCGTCGAGGTACGTGGCACGCTCGTTGCCGCAGGAGGCATCGGCCATGGCTCCGCCCTTCAAGGCGTAGACCGACCACTTGTCGGAGCCGGCAGCCGAGGCCATCTCGGAAGCGAGGGTCGGGAAGCTGAAGTAGCTGGCTTTGCCGTCGACGGTCAAAGGCGCTGCCGGCGACGTAAAATACTTGGTTTTACCGGTGACGATGAACTCGGCCAGGGTCACTTCTTGCGCATCGTTTCTCGTCGCTTTGACCTTGCTCATCCAGACCGTGTTGACGGGCGCGGCATTGAGCGTCGTTTCGTCGACTTTGTGGAACCCGTGCACGTAGATTTTCTCGATCGAAAGGATCGACAGGTTGGTCAACTCGCCTTCCGTCGCCTTCGTCAGGTGTTTGCCTTGGACGAAGTCGTCGTCGAAGGTCAATTTCAAGAGGTCGGCGTCACCGACGTCATGGAAGAAGATCATGTTCTTGCCGGCGGCGTCGGTGGCGCTGAGCGCCTTGTTCAAGTCGTCGGTAGTGAAGCTTTTGGCTGGCAGGGCGCCGATCACGCCGTTCAGGCCTGCCGCGGCGAGCAGCGTCACGACCGCGCCGTCGTCGCCGGCTTTGCCTTTGACCCGGGTTAGGACGATGTTGCCGGCGAAGGGCAGTTCCCCGGCCAGGTCGAGGCTTGAGCGAACGTCGAGGCACTTGCTATTTTCGTAGTGGAGGCAGAGGCCGCCTGGTTGCGTGCCGGCATCGACGCCGCCCGCATTGATTTTCGACGATTTGACGGTGAAGCGGCTGCCAGCCGTCGTCGGGAAGGTCAGTTCGTCACCCTTCTTGGCGGCGGCGAACGAAACGCCGGTCAGCGAGCCGGCGAAGGCTTCGGAGTTGTCGACGAGGACGACGACTTTGTCGCAGTTCAGGCCTTTCAGCTCTTTGACTTTGAGGTTCGGGAAGGTCAAGACGCCGTCTTTGCCGCCGGCGTCCTTTTTGTAATCGCCAGGGTATTTGTCGGAGTCGCCGCAAACGAGGCTGGCCTTGGTTTTGGCTTCTTCGGGTAGATCGGCGACGTCAGTGACGTCAAAAGTAATGTTGAGCTTTCCCGTGAACGAGCTGTCGTCTTTTTGGGAATAAAGCTTGTAGAGGGTCAGGAGCAACTTGCCGCTGAGGACTTGTTGCTGATCCGAACCATACAGAAGGCCGACTAAGGGCTTACCGTTGGCAACTCCGAACCAGTCATAATCCAGCTTATCGGCGTCTTTCGCCAGGCTGATCTCCATGGCGCAGAGGTCTTTGTCTTTAATTTTGTCGCCAGCGAAGCTGACGGCGGATTTGTCGGCTTTCGGTTCGCCTTTGACTTTGACGTCGCCGCAAACCAGCGTGTAGGTCAATCCGTCGCGGGCGCGGTCTTGGTCGGAGATGCCGTCGATCGAGGCGACGACCGAGTCGCTGCCGCCTTGCTTCGAGCCCAAGCCGTTTTGCGGCAAACAGGCCGTCGTAACCAAACCAGCTCCCGTGACACCAACAATGGCGACCAAGATCCGCTTCAAGCTAGACATAGCAACTCCCCGTTGAAATCAGCGATTCACTCTAAGTGGCAATCTATCTTCAACTTTCGTGCCGAACAAATACTATATTAAATCAATGGGTTAATAGCCGCCGCTCTGGCTAGGAATTCGACAAAAAGAGAAGGCCCGGCGAGCCATTGGAGGCAAAGCCGGGCCAGCGTGAAACGGTAGTTCTCAGTTGTTCGTTACCCAGTCGGTGAC
>JAYWBY010000048.1:0-2542 GCA_043781115.1 Pseudomonadota bacterium | reverse complement strand
GAAGGTCGAGCTCGCGACCAGACTGCGCGAGCTCTATCCGCTCGAAGCCAATGCCTCCGCGGGCGTCGAATACGTCATTCGAACGGGGAAGACCGAGCTTTATTCGCACATCGACGACGCCATGCTGTGCCGGATCGCGCGGGACGAGCGGCAATTGGCGATCTTTCGCGAGATCGGCTTGGTTTCTCTGATGTCGGTGCCGCTTGAGCACGGGGGCAAAGTCCTGGGTTCGTTGACCATGGTCTCCGCGGAATCGGGCCGCCACTTCACGGAGCGCGACTTGGCCTTCGCCGGCGAAGTCGGCCGCCGCGCGGCGATGGCCATCGAGAACGCCAAGACCTATCGGGAGTCGGTCGCCACCAACCGCATGAAAGACGAGTTTCTCGCGACGTTATCGCATGAGCTTAGAACGCCACTTAACAGCATCGTCGGGTGGACCGACCTGATCCGCGCTCACGAGCTGCCGCCAAACGAAGTGGCGGACGCCATCGAAATCATTCACCGCAACGCCCACGCCCAAGTACAGCTGATCACCGACCTCCTCGACGTGTCGCGCATCATCACGGGCAAGCTCGAAATCGAAAACCGGACGGTCGACTTGATGGCGGTCGCCGCCAACGCCTCGGCGGCGGTACGCCTCGCGGCCCAAGCGAAGAGCATTCAACTCACCATCGAACCGGCCGAAGGCGAGGCAATGGTCCAAGGTGACCCGGGTCGCCTGCAGCAGGTCATCTGGAACTTGCTGACTAACGCGATAAAGTTCACGCCGAAGGGCGGGCGCATCGAGCTCAAGGTTTCGGCCCTCGGTCCGAGCGTCGACTTGAGCCTGGCAGACTCGGGAGAAGGCATCGACACGGCCTTCTTGCCCTTCGTCTTCGACCGGTTTCGGCAAGAGGACAGCTCGGTGACGCGCCGTCACGGAGGCTTGGGGCTAGGCCTCGCCATCGTGCGGCACATCGTGGAAGCGCATGGCGGCACGGTGCGGGTCGCGAGCGCCGGCCGAGGCAAAGGGTCGACCTTCGTCCTGTCGTTGCCGCGGGCGGCAGCGCCGGTCAGCCGTTCCGGCGCATCGCTCTCGGCGCCCCTTTCCCCGGCGTCCGCCACCCAGGGCCGGCTCGCGGGTCTGGAAGTGCTCGTCGTCGACGACGACTCGGACGCACGCCACATTGTCGCCAAGATTCTGAAAAATCACGGCGCCACCGTGCGGGAGGCCGACAACGCCATCGATGCCTTGCACCTCGCCAAAGACCACGACCTCGACGTCATCATCAGCGACGTCGGCATGCCGGAGGTCGATGGGTACGAGTTGGTTCGTCGCCTGCGAGCCTCGCCGAACCTGCGCATTGCCGAGATTCCGGCCGTAGCGCTTACCGCCTACGCCAGAGAAGAGGAGCGAGCCAAAGCTCTCACTGCCGGATTCGGCGGTCACCTGGCCAAACCGGTGTCTTACGATGAGCTCGTTGAATGGGTGGCGACCCATGGCAGCCGTCCCGGGGCGCCGCCGGCCTGAGGAAGCGATAAACTTCTAGCCGTCCGTTGGGATTCCTATACCATCGGATTGCTTGTTCTTTCCTCGCCTAAGGAGTCTCCATGTTGAAGAAAATACTGGGTGCGCTGGCGGTCTTGCTCATTGTTCTCTTGATCATTGTTTCCCTGCAGCCCGAGGATTTCCGGCTGACTCGCTCGACGACGATTCAGGCGCCGCCCGCCGACGTCTTCGCCCACGTCAACGACTTCCACCAGTGGGAAGCTTGGTCACCGTGGGCGAAGATGGACCCGACGATGAAGGCCAGCTACTCGGGAGCAGCCGCTGGTCCCGGCGCAGCGTACTCATGGACGGGCAATAGCGAGGTCGGCGAGGGCAAGATGACGATCTTGAAGAGCCAGCCGCCGGAGTCCGTGCTGATCCAACTAGACTTCCTGAAACCGATGGAGGCGACGAACATGTGCGAATTCACGTTCAAACCGGAGGGCCCGGGCACCCTGGCCACCTGGGATATGAGCGGCAAGTTGAATTTCATGGCCAAAGCCATTCACCTGGTCATGGACATGGACAAGTTGGTCGGCTCCGACTTCGAGAAGGGGCTGGCGCAGTTGAAGGCCGTTTCGGAAGCCGGCAAAAAATAAGCTACTTGCCCTGCAGACCGTCCATCTTGGCGATCAGCGTTTTTAGCGCCGCGACGCTATCGCCGGCGTTCGGAGGGTCGGAGCGCAGGGTCGCTAACGCCCGGTCGATCGACTTGTCGACGGAGGTCCAATCTTCTGGGCTAAGCGGCTTGAGTTTTTCTTGGGCCGCGTCCCACGACGACTCGATATCCTAGGCGCGGTCCCTGGCGGCTTTCAGGTCGCCGGCTTCCGCCAGTTTCAACGTGGCGGCCGCCAGTCCGAGGTGCACCGACAAGTCACCTAGCGGCCCGTGCGTCGGCGCCGCGGCTTCAGCCGCTCCGGAACCGGGCGACAGGGAGTTCATTTTCGCAATCATGGTCGTCAAAGCTGCTTCCGCACCCGGGCCATCGGGTTTTCCCGAGCGGACCTGGGCGAG
>JAYWBY010000047.1:0-2553 GCA_043781115.1 Pseudomonadota bacterium | reverse complement strand
ACTTGACGGAAGCCGGCTACGTCGGCGAGGACGTTGAGAACATCATCTTGAACTTGCTGCAGAACGCCGACTACGACGTCGAGCTGGCCCAGCGCGGCATCGGTTACATCGACGAAATCGACAAAATCGCCCGCAAAGGCGAGAACCCGTCGATCACCCGCGACGTTTCCGGCGAAGGCGTCCAGCAAGCCTTGCTGAAAATCATCGAAGGCACCATCGCCAACGTCCCGCCCCGCGGCGGCCGGAAGCATCCGCAGCAGGAATTCTTGCAGGTCGACACGACCAACATCTTGTTCATCTGCGGCGGCGCCTTCGCCGGCCTAGAGGACATCATCTCGCAGCGCATCGAAGTGACCTCCATGGGCTTCGGCGCCGACATCAAGTCGAAGGCCCAGAAGGACGTCTCAGCGCTCCTTTCGAAGGTCCAGACGGAAGACTTGATGAAGTTCGGGATGATCCCCGAGTTCATCGGCCGGGTACCGATCGTCTGCTCGCTCGGCCAATTGGACGAGTCGGCCCTGATCAAGATCTTGACCGAACCGAAGAACGCCATCGTCAAGCAGTTCAAGAAGCTCTTCGACTTCGAGTCGGTCGAGTTGAAGTTCACCGACGGCGCTTTGCGCGCGGTGGTGAAGGAAGCCTTGAAACGCAAGACCGGCGCCCGCGGCCTCCGCGCGATCCTCGAGCGCGCCATGCTCGAGATCATGTACGAAATGCCGTCGGCGACGAATTTGAAGGAAGTCGTGATCACCGAGGAAGTCATCGTCACCGACGCCGACCCCATCCTCGTCTACCGGTCCGAGAACGAGGCGCCCAAGGAAGAGAAGAAAGAGCGCGAGTTCGGCACGGGCGGCCAAGCGCAGTAGCGCCTTAGACACGCGTTTTTTGTCAAGACCTATAATCCGTCGTTTTACCGCACCGCTGTGCGCTAATTCGGCGGATTTATCTTTTTTTTAAAGCCGCTAGGCCGCCGCGGCGCAAATGCGTTAAGATACCCTTCAGCACCCCACGACCTACAAATATTTGGGCTCGACCTTCCGAGGCTTTAGTAGCTTAATGTCCTTAGAAGTCGATTAGGAGGCCGCACCTATGACGACAGATGAGTCACCCAAGAGTCAGCGTATGCGCATACCGCTATTGCCGCTTCGCGACATACTCGTGTTCCCTTCGACGGTGGTTCCACTGTTCGTCGGTCGCGACAAGTCGATCCAAGCGTTAGAACAGGCCATGGCCACCAATAAGGAAATCTTATTGGCCGCCCAGATCAAGGCCAAGACCAACGACCCGACGGTCGAGGACATCTACCGCGTCGGTACGGTGTCGATGATTCTGCAGCTCCTGCGCCTCCCGGACGGCACCGTCAAGGTGTTGGTCGAAGGGCAGCGCCGCGCCAAGATCATCGACTTCGTGCAGACTGAGGAGTATTTCCTCGTGGAAGCAGAGCCCTTGGCGGAAGCCGCGTCGGCTGGCGTCGAGAACGAGGCCTTGATCCGCACGGTCAAGATGGCTTTCGACAACTACGTTCGCCTGAACAAGCGCATTCCTCCGGAAATGCTCCTGTCCATCGCGCAGATCGAAAACGAGTCGAAGCTCGCCGACACCCTAGTCGCGCATCTGACGAACCTGAAGCTCCAGGACAAGCAACGCTTGCTCGAGCAGACCGACCCGCGCATCCGCCTGGAGGAGCTCTATGGCTTTATCCAGTCCGAGATCGAGATCATGCGCGTCGAGAAGAAGATCCGCGCCCGCGTCAAACGCCAGATGGAAAAGACGCAAAAAGAGTACTACCTCAACGAGCAAATGGCTGCGATCCAAAAAGAGCTTGGCGACCGCGACGACGGCCGCCAGGAAATCCAAGAGCTCGAAAATCTGATCAAGAAAAAGAAGTTGTCGGACGAGGCCAAAGAGAAGGTCAACAAAGAGCTCCGAAAGCTCAAACACATGTCGCCGATGTCGGCAGAAGCCACCGTCGTCCGCAATTACATCGACACGGTGCTCTCCTTGCCTTGGGGTGAATACACGCCCGAAAAGAAGGACATCAACTTCGCCAAAGAGGTTTTAGACCAAGACCATTTTGGCCTCGAGAAGGTCAAAGAGCGGATCCTCGAATTCCTATCGGTGCGCACGCTCGTCGACGATCTCAAGGGTCCCATCCTTTGCCTCGTCGGACCACCGGGGGTCGGCAAAACCTCACTTGCCAAGAGTGTCGCCGAAGCAACGGGCCGCAAGTTCGTGCGCATCGCTTTGGGCGGCGTGCGTGACGAAGCCGAGATCCGCGGCCACCGGCGCACGTATATTGGCTCGATGCCCGGCAAGATCATCAATGCCCTGAAAAAGTGTGGCAGCGCCAACCCGGTCGTGCTTCTAGACGAGGTTGATAAGTTGTCGCAGGACTTCCGTGGGGATCCGACCTCGGCCCTACTGGAAGTCTTAGATCCCGAACAAAACCACAGCTTCGTCGACCACTACCTCGACGTCGATTTTGACCTGTCAAAAGTCCTCTTCCTCGCGACCGCCAACAGCTCGCACACCATCAGTAAGCCGCTGCTCGAC
>JAYWBY010000046.1:0-7204 GCA_043781115.1 Pseudomonadota bacterium | reverse complement strand
TCTCGATCAACAAAGGCCAAACGGTCGGCTTGGTCGGCGAATCGGGTTGCGGCAAAAGCGTCACGTCGCTCTCGGTATTGCGCCTGGTGCAGTCGCCTCCGGGCTTCATCGAATCCGGCAAGATCAACTTCGCCGGCCAAGACCTCCTCGGACTCGCTGAATCCGGGATGCGCAAGATCCGCGGCAACAAGATCTCGATGATCTTCCAAGAGCCGATGACGAGTCTCAACCCGGTGTTCACCATCGGCGACCAGATCAGCGAAGTCTTCCGCATCCACCAAGGTATGGACAAGAAGGCGGCGAGGGCGAAGTCGATCGAGATGTTGAAATTGGTGAAGATCCCCGCGCCGGAAAAGCGCATCGACGAATACCCGCACCAACTCTCCGGCGGCATGCGCCAACGCATCATGATCGCCATGGCTCTCGCTTGCCGCCCGGAGCTGCTGATCGCCGACGAACCGACGACGGCGCTCGACGTCACGATTCAAGCCCAAATCCTCGACTTGATGGCCCAGCTCCAAGAAGAGCTCAACATGGCCATCCTCTTGATCACCCACGACTTGGGCGTCGTCGCGCAAGTTTGCGATTACGTCATGGTCATGTACGCCGGCAAGATCGCCGAGCAGGCGCCGGTCGCCGAGATCTTCCGTGAACCTAAGCACCCTTACACGGTCGGCCTGCTGAACAGCATCCCGCGCCTCGGCCACAAGACCGAGTACTTGCCGACGATCGAAGGCCAAGTGCCGAGCCTCGCCAACTTGCCGAAGGGGTGCCGCTTCCAAGCGCGCTGCCCGCATGTGTTCGACAAATGCCGCCAAGTCGAGCCCCCCTTGAAAGACGTCGGCAAAGAACACAAAGCGGCTTGCTGGCTGCACGGATAGAGGAAGCGGGATGAGCGAGACGCCGTTGCTAGAAGTCCGGAACTTGAAAAAACACTTCCCCATCAAGGGCGGAGTGTTTGGCCGCGTCGTCGCCAACGTCTACGCGGTGGACGACGTCAGCTTCACCATGCGCCACGGCGAGACCCTTGGGCTTGTCGGCGAATCCGGCTGCGGCAAGTCGACGCTCGGTCGGACGATCCTCCGCCTCTACGAACCGACCGCGGGCAGCGTCAAATTCGACGGCACCGAGCTGGCGACTCTTGGAGCGGAAGACCTGCGCCACAAGCGCCGCGACATGCAGATCATTTTCCAGGATCCGTTCTCGTCCCTCAACCCGCGGATGACGGTCGGCGCGATCCTGGCCGAGCCTTACCTCATCCACAAGCTCGGAACGAAGAAAGAGATCGAAGCCAACGTCAAGCAACTGCTCGAGACGGTCGGCCTTCCCGCGGAAGCGGACGGTCGCTACCCGCACGAATTCTCCGGCGGGCAGCGCCAACGGATCGGCATCGCCCGCGCCATTGCCTTGAATCCGAAGCTCATCGTCGCAGACGAACCCGTTTCGGCGCTCGACGTCTCGATTCAGTCGCAGATTTTGAACCTGCTCGTCGATTTGAGGAAGAAGTTCAAACTTTCGTACCTTTTCGTCGCGCACGACTTGGCCGTCATCGAGCACATCAGCGACACCGTCGCCGTCATGTACCTCGGCAAGATCGCCGAGTACGCCAGCGGCGACGACCTTTACGCCAAGCCGCTCCATCCCTATACCCAGGCATTGATCTCGGCCATTCCCGAACCGACAATGGACAAAAAGAAGACACGGCAGGTACTTAAAGGTGACGTGCCGAGCCCGATCAACCCGCCGTCCGGTTGCTACTTTCATCCGCGTTGTCCTATCGCGACGGAAAAGTGCCGCGTCGACGCGCCGGCGCTCCGCAACGTGGGCACGCCGCAGAAACCCCATTTGGTTTCCTGCCACTATGCCTAAAAACGAGCCGAACCTGCTCCTTTGTCTAACGGGCGGGGGAACGGCGGGCCACGTGACGCCGCACTTCGCGCTCCTGCCAAGCATCAAGGCGAAGGGGTGGGAGGTCTTCTACATCGGTTCGAACGGCCTCGAAAAGCCGTTGGTCGAAGCCCAGGGCATTCGCTTCGAGGCGGTCGCCACGGGCAAGCTCCGGCGTTACTTCTCCGTGAAGAACTTCTTTGACCTCTTCAAGATTGGTTTGGGACTGGTGCAGGCGTTCTTTATTCTGGCGAAAGAGCGTCCGGACGCCGTCTTCAGCAAGGGCGGCTTCGTCGCGGTGCCGGTGGCTTGGGCCGCATGGCTCTTGCGCATTCCCGTCGTCTCGCACGAATCGGACGTGACCCCGGGGCTCGCCAATCGGCTCATCGCGCCGATCGCGCGGCGGATCGTCTATACGTTTCCCGAGACCGGGAAATACTTGCAAGGGAAGCCCTCGACGCACGTCGGCACCCCGGTCCGGCGCGAGCTGCTGGAGGGCGACCGGCGCCGCGGCGCCGAGTTCTGCAGCTTCGACCCGGGCGAAACTTTGCCGACCTTCCTCTTCATGGGCGGCAGCCAAGGGGCGCAGCGTATCAACGACGCGCTGAAGGCAATTTTGCCCTGGCTGCTCGAAACGTCGCGCGTGGTGCATTTGACCGGCAAAGGCAAGGGCCTCGCCTTCAAGCATTCGCGCTATAAGGGCTTCGAATTCGTAGGCAACGAGTTGAAAGACATTTTCGCGCTGTCCGACTACGTCGTAAGCCGAGCGGGCGCCAACTCCATTTTCGAGTTCCTAGCTCTGCGGAAGCCGATGCTTCTCATTCCTTTGGAGCAGGGGAGCCGAGGTGACCAAGTCATCAACGCCGAGTCGTTCGCGGCGAAAGGCTGGGCCAAAATCCAACGCGAGACGATGCTGTCGCCCGAGACACTAAAGGCGGCGCTCGCCGGGTTGAAGGTAGCGGGGCCGACGATGCAAATCGAACAGGCAAAATTCTCGGGCAGCGACGCTGCGGACAAGATCTTGGCCGTGATCGCCGAGGCCGCCAAGCGATGACCGCGCCGTTTCAGAATCCGTTGACCGGCGTCCGGGTTCTCGATGCCTCGCGGGTGCTTGCTGGGCCGTTCGCCGGGCAGATTCTGGCGGACTTAGGCGCCGACGTGGTGACGGTTGAGCAGCCGGGGTCGGGCGACGAAACGCGCCACTGGGGGCCGCCGTTCGACGGCGATCTGAGCGCCTATTTCCTGTCGTGTAACCGAGGCAAGCGGAGCGTCGCGCTCGATTTGAAGCAGGCCGAAGGCCGCCAACTCTTCCTAAAGCTAGCGGCAAAGAGCGACATCGTCCTCGAAAACTTCCGCGGCGATTCTCTCCAATCCCTAAAATTGACGGCCAAGGACTTACATGCCGTCAATCCAAAGCTCGTCATTTGTTCGTTGTCCGGATACGGCCGCAAAGGCAAATTCGCCGAGCAGCCAGGCTACGATTTCGTCGTTCAAGGGCTTTCCGGGATGATGGCGGCGACGGGTCCAAAGGAAGGTCCGCCGTTTAAGTTCGGCGTCGCCATCGCCGACATCGTAACGGGCCACTACGCCGCTCATGCGGTTCTCGCCGCCCTCCATGCTCGCGCCGGATCGGGACACGGCTACGCCATCGAGTTGGCGCTGATCGATTGCGCCGTCGCCACCATGGCCAACGTCGCGCAGGCTTACCTGACTTCCGGCAAGCAGCCGAGCAGGCAAGGGAACGCCCACCTGCAAATTGTGCCGTATCAGGATTTTCGCACGAAGGACGGGCGTTTGACCTTGGCGGTCGGCAACGACGGCCAATTTCGTCGTTTCGCCGCGCTCGTCGACCGCGCCGCATGGGCAGTGGACCCACGCTTCGCCACCAACGAAGCTCGGGTGCGTCATCGGGGCGAGCTCGAGCCGCTGATCGCCGAGATATTTCTCTCCAAGCCAACCGCCGAATGGTTGAAACTCCTCGAGGCCGCGAAGTTGCCGGCCGGTCCGGTCTGGACCCTCGCCGAATTCTTCGCCAGCGACCTCGCGAAGGAACGACGTCTGAAAATGACCGTCAAAGCGCCAGACGGTCGAAGTGTCGAACTCTTGCGTTCGCCACTCGTCGACGCTCCAGGGTCAATGCGCATGCCGCCGGAGCTCGGCCAGCACACGGACCAGGTCTTGAAGGAGTTCTTGGGTCTTTCGCCAACGGAATTGGCGCGTCTCAAGGCCGAGGGAGTGACCTAAAAGGTCACGCGCAGCTTCGCGAGATTCAAACCGAACGCCATGGGCTTTTGGCAAGCCAGGCACGTGATTTAAAGTCTCTTAAAAGATTGTAATAACGGCGGATTACGAATACAGACTGGCATCGAGCCGCCTTCGCCGTTATGTAAAAACCGTGAAGCATCTGAAGCACAAGCTTTTGGCCCTGTTGCTCGGCGCGGCCTTGTCACCCATGGCTTTGGCCTCGGGCGTCGAAGACCGCGACTCGGCTTTGGCAAGCCGCATGACCGAGTTGATCAAGGCGACGGTCGACGGCTACTTCAGCCAAGCCGGACTCGTCGCTCCCGAGCGAGTCGACGTCTCGGCGCACGGCACCTATGACGAACGGACCAAGGATCCCCGGCTGCTCAGCGCCTCGTTGAACGTGACGATGGCAACCGACCAACAACCCGCCGTCATCCGGGAAGCTCGCGCGCAAATCGCCCGCGCCCTCGTGGCCCAAGGGTTTCGCTTCGACACCACCGAGGCCGATGGTCGGCCGCTCGCGGTGCTCGTGGTCGATGCCGTGCCTTCCAGCCACTTGGGGAACTCCGGCAACGGCCTGCGTGAATATGCGACATTGTTTGCATTGGCATTCGGCGCGCTATTTTGCCTGATCTTGGCGTTCTATCTTTTGGTACGTCCGTTTTTGCGCCGGCGCCCGCTGGCCGTGCCTGAATTCGTGGAAGGTCATGATGTTGCCGTTCATTACACTGGTCCCGCGGTCGAAGACGAGCCGATCGACTTGCCGCCCGTCGTCGCGGGCGCCGTCGATTTCAAAATCCTCAGCCGTTCGTCTCGGGAGGCGGTGCGCCGGACGTTCGACCAAATGCCCTTTGATCGCGCCTTCTCCTTGCTCGCTGCGACGGACCCGCTGACCAGGAAGCTCCTGATCGACAAGCTAGAGCTCAATCCGCCGGTGCGCGAGCGCCTGGAGCGGGAGTTGGCGTTGACGGAAGCGCCGATCTAGGCGTCGCGCCGCGCTCGGCCAAGGCGAAGGGAATTTCGTAACGGTTCAGCTCGCAGACGGCGCTGAGCGCCGACGAGGCTCCGGTGTAGGTCTTCACGAGGGGGAAACCGAGCTTCTGGAGCATCCGGTTCGGCATCGGATTCGTCGCTTTCGGCTCGCAGAAAAGGGACTTCAAGGCAAAGCGCCGGTAAAAGTCCACCGCCGAGAGGCAGAAGAGCCGACCGCCTAAGCCTTGGCCGCGCGAGACCTCGCTCCACATGTGAAGGTGCATCCCGCCGCTACCGCCGCGCTGAAAGTCCTTCAAGCTTGAGTAGCCTATGCCCTTGCCGTCCACGAGCCAGACGGAATAGAAGGCGGCCGAGTCGGCTTCGCTCTCTCGCATCAGCGCCAAAAGCGACGCCGCGAGCGCCGGTGCGTCCGGCATCTTCGCGGCGTCGACTCCCATCCGCTCCAGGTCGGCCGTGCTAGCGGTGCTCCAGTACCGGACGATGTCCGGAATGTCGGCAGCTAGCATCGGCCTGACGCTGAGTTCGGTCATTTGAAGCCGAGCATCGCCATCAGCGCTTCGTGGGCGACGCTAAGGAACGGCACGAACACCAAGCTCAAGATGGCCATGAGCTTCATCAAGATGTTCAGCGACGGGCCAGAAGTGTCCTTGAACGGGTCGCCGACGGTGTCGCCGACGACGGCGGCCTTGTGCGCTTGCGAGCCCTTGCCGCCGTGCTTGCCGGTTTCGATGTACTTCTTGGCGTTGTCCCAGGCACCGCCCGAGTTCGACTGCGACAGCGCCATGACGACGCCGCAGACCAGCGAGCCGGCGAGAAGTCCGGCGAGCGCTTCGATGCCGAAGATCGTGCCGACGACGAGCGGGCTGCCGATGACGAGGATGCCGGGGGCGATCATGCGTTTGAGAGCGGCTTCCGTCGAGATGGCGACGCAAGTCCGGTAATCCGGCCTGGCTTTGCCTTCTAGTAGGCCCGGGATGGTGCGGAATTGGCGGCGCACTTCGTCGATCATGGCGTTGGCGGCCTTGCCGACGGCGAGCATGGTCTGCGAAGTGAAGAGGAACGGCAGGACGCCGCCGACCAAGAGACCGGCGAAAACCATCGGAGACAACAGGTTGACCGTATGGATGTTGGCGCGCGTCAGGAACGCGGCGAACAGCGCCAAGGCGGTGAGCACCGCGGAGCCAATGGCGAAGCCTTTGCCGATCGCCGCGGTGGTGTTGCCCGCTGCATCGAGAAGGTCGGTCCGGCGACGGATTTCAGGACCAAGCTCGCACATCTCGGCGATGCCGCCGGCGTTGTCCGAAACCGGGCCGTAAGCGTCGATGGTCAAGCCGATGGCGATGGTCGAAATCATGCCGATAGCGGCGATGGCGATGCCGTACATGCCGGCATAGGTCCAAGAAACGTAGACGGTGACGGCCAGGGCCAACACGGGAACCACGGCCGAACCGTAGCCGACGCTCAGCCCGTAAATGATGTTGGTCCCGGCGCCAGTGTTCGACGCTTGGGCGATCGAGCGCACCGGACCGTAAGAGTGGGAGGTGTAGTATTCGGTGATGTAGCCGATCAAGAGACCCGACCAAAGACCACAGAGCAGCGAGGCGAGGACGCCGTTGCGCGTCACCGTCATGTCGCCAAGCTGGAAGGACTCGACCATGACGCCTTGCGTCACGAACCACATCGCGACCGACATTAGGACGGTGGAGATGAGCAGCTGGCGCTTCAAGGTCGGTTCGACGGCGACGCTGTCCTTGCTCATGCGAGCAAAGAGCGACGTCACGAGGCAAACGGGAATGCCGATGGCGCTGACCAAAACAGGATAGAGGAGCGCGGACTGATCGGCCGCCAAGGCCGCTGACGTCGCGCCGATGACCAATGCGGCGCAGGTGGCTTCCGCCAATGAGCCGAAGAGGTCGGCGCCCATGCCGGCGATGTCGCCGACGTTGTCGCCGACGTTGTCGGCAATGACGGCCGGGTTGCGCGGGTCGTCTTCTGGGATGCCTTGTTCGACCTTGCCGACCAAGTCGGCGCCGACGTCGGCCGCTTTCGTGAAGATGCCGCCACCGACGCGGCCGAAGAG
>JAYWBY010000045.1:0-2557 GCA_043781115.1 Pseudomonadota bacterium | reverse complement strand
ACTGACGTATTTCGTCGAAATCGCCAACACGCTGAATATCTCGCGTGCGGCGGAGCGACTTGGCATTAGTCAGCCCTCGCTCAGCCTAGCCGTCAAACGGCTCGAGGATTCGCTTGGCGTCGAGCTCCTGGTCCGGAGCAAGTCCGGGGTGAATCTGACTCGGGTGGGCCAACGCTTCGTCGTGCAGGCCCGCCAGCTTCTCGACGAGTGGGACCGCCTCAGCAGCGAGGCGATTCGCGGCGAGAGCCAGCTTACTGGCCGCTACGTCATCGGCTGCCACCCTTCCGTGGCCCTTTACTCCCTCCCCCACTTTCTCCCCGGTCTCTTGCGGCAATATCCCGAGGTCGAGGTGAAGTTGTCCCACGGCCTGTCGCGGCAAGTGACCGATGACGTCATCGCCTTCA
The DNA here is from genome assembly GCA_043781115.1 of Pseudomonadota bacterium. GTDB lineage: Bacteria > Bdellovibrionota_B > Oligoflexia > Oligoflexales > CAIYRB01 > CAIYRB01. Next base: position 2,153 of record JAYWBY010000045.1, on the reverse strand, counting down.
AGATCGACTTTGGCATCGTCGTCAACCCGGTCGAGCATCCAGACCTGGTCATCAAGACGCTGGCTAAGGACGAAGTCGGACTCTGGAGCGGCCCGGGAGGCAAGGCGGTGGAGGAGGCCGAGGCTGGCAACGGCATCCTGATCTGCGATCCGGACCTCTTACAGACGCAGTCGATCGTCAAGCAAATGGCAAAGAAGGGGCTCGGCTTTCGTCGCACCGTCAATTCGTCGAATCTCGAGGTCGTGACGACCCTCACGGCCGCCGACATGGGCATCGGCATCCTGCCGGGACGCGTCGCAGCGCGCGATCCGCACCTGAAGCTCACGAGCTTGGTGCAAGCGCCAAAATTCCAAGACCGCATCTGCCTCATCTACCGCGCCGACGCGCAGAAGAGCGCCGCGAGCAAGATCTTGATCCAAACTATTGCGAGCTGCTTATGAAATTTCGGAACGGAACCAACGCCGACGGCCCTGCCTTGAGCGAACTGGTTTTTAAGGTCTTGGCTGAATATGGCTTAAAGGGCGAGCCAGGGGCGACGGATGCTTGCCTGCAGGACATCGAGGGCAATTATCCCCGTGCCGGCGGCGCCTTCGAAGTCGTCGAGAACGAACGCGGACAACTCGTCGGCTGTTGTGGGCTTTGGCCGCTGGAACCAGGCGTGTGCGAGCTGCGCAAAATGTACATAACCGCCGAAGTCCGGGGCCAGGGTCTCGGTCGACAATTGATGGATCGCGTTTTGGCGAAGGCGCGCGAGCTCGGCTTTCGCCGCATGGAACTCGACACCGCCTCCTGCCTAAAAGAGGCGGTTTCCCTTTACGAAAAGTACGGCTTTAAACCGATCGCCAAAGCCGGCATCCCGGCCCGCTGCGATTTGTCGATGGCGCTCGATCTCTAGACTAGCGGGCGACGCCAGGCACCTTTTCCTCACTAACCGGTCGGCCGAGGGCGACCCGGATCTCGCTTTTTAGGGCTCCGAGCGACAGAGCGAAGTCCTCGATGAAGAGCGCTAACGAGACGATCAGAAAGATCAGCCCAACGCTGAAAATCGTAGGTACGACGAAGGGCAGCGTGATGTCCAGCAAGGTCGTCAAGAAGAGCAGAAAGATGCAAAGGGAGACGCTGAAGATCGAAGCCGAAGCCGAGATGACGGTCAGTCGCAACAAATTACCGCGGCGAAGTAGAACCCTAAGCTCAGCGTCGACGTCAGCGGGCCGGTGGGTCGATGGGCTCGCCTTGGCTTCACGCAATACCACCCGCGCCCGGTCGACAACGCGCCCATATCGAACGCCCATGGATCCAAGGAGTACACTCACCCCTGAGATCAAGAAGACCGGCGCCAAGGCCGAGCTTAGGGCTTTGCCGATATCAACATCGGTCATACTGCACCGTATTTTGCGAGATAGTGGTCGATTCGTGTCTTGGCTTGGTCGTCGATCCAAATCTGGCCAAGGACGGCGCGGTTGTGCAACGCCGCCACGACCTCCGCGATCGTCACTATCGACGCTGTCTTGACGCCGTAAGTCTCGCCGATCTCGCGCAACGCGGCCTTTTCTCCTGCCCCACGCTCTTGGCGGTCGACCCCCACGATGCAGCCGACGACGTCGACTCCGGCCTTCTTGAGGAGCGGCAGCGTTTCGCGGCAACTGGTGCCGCCGGTAATCACGTCCTCGATCACCACGACCTTCTCTCCGCCTTGGTAGGAGCGGCCGACGAGCAAGCCGCCCTCGCCGTGGTCCTTCGCCTCCTTGCGGTTGAAGGTAAAGCTGACGTCGCGCCCGAGGCGCTTGGCCAAATAGTGCGAGGTCATCACGGCGAGCGGAATACCCTTGTATGCAGGGCCGAAGAGGTTGTCGACATGGCCCCCGAACTCCTCCGCGATCGCGGCCGCATAAAGCCCCGCCGCCGAGTCGAGCGTCGCCGCGGAGTCGATGTTGCCCATGTTGAAAAAGTACGGAGACTGGCGGCCGGACTTGGTCTTGAAGTCGCCGAAGCGCAGCACTTTCGCGCGCAGCAAGAGCTCGATGTAGGCCTGCTTATACATGCGAATTCCTGGCGTTTTGGGCTTAGAACGGGCCGAGCACCTTCACCTGACTACCAGCAATCCAGCCCTTTTTGCCATTCGAAAGTTCGACGCGGAGAAAGCCACTCGCGGC
>JAYWBY010000044.1:0-18565 GCA_043781115.1 Pseudomonadota bacterium | reverse complement strand
GCCCTCGAGCAAAGAGGCTGAGCCGTCCCGAACAACCTGGGGAGGAGGACCGACCATGAAAGCGACGATCTAGGAAGCGGGCGGCAAGACCACGGTGGGCCTAAAGGGCGACCTGGTCGCCGGCATAGAGAGCGAGCTCGAAAAGCTGAGTAAGAGCATCAAGGGCGGTCACGTCGTCTTCGATTGTGAAAATGTCGGCACCATCAACTCGCTCGGCATTCGGGCGTGGAAGAACTTCTTGGACAAGGTGGCGACGAAGGCGACGATCGAGTTCCAGCGCTGCTCGTTGGACTTCGTCGACGCCGCCAATCTGGTGTCCGACATCCAAACTCCTCGACCTCGGTCCGCTATCCACCCCAGTGTATCTCACTCCGGAGCCAGATTAAGCGCGCGCTTGGATCAAAGTGCCAAAGCCGGGCTCGGCGCCGGGTTGCAGCGTGTCGCCGAGCTGGGAGGCTTCGTCCCAGCTGGCGATGTGCACCGAGACTCCGGCGGCGAGGCAAGGGCCTAAGCTTTGAAGCTTCGCCAGCATGCCGCCTTGCACCGCGCCTCGCCGGCAAAGGTTGGCGAGTTCGTCGGCGTCGAGGCGAGCCAAACGACTGGACGGCTCGTCGCGCTTGGCGCGCACGCCGTTGACATCGGTCAAAAGCACGAGCCGGGAAGCGCCGAGCGCCGCCGCTAAGACGGAAGCGACGGTGTCGGCGTTGACGTTGTAAACCGCCCCGAAGTCGTCGCCGGCGAGGCTGGCGACCAGCGGCACGAAGCCGCCGCCAAGGAGCGTCCGGACGACGGCGGGGTCGACGCTCTCGACGTCGCCGACGTGGCCGAAGTCGACGAGCGCACTAGCGCCCGTTTGCGGATCGCGTTCGAGGCGCGGCGGCCGGCGTTTGGCCGAGAGAAGGCCGGCGGAAACGCCGGAAAGAGCCACGGCGCAGACGCCCCGGGCGCGGAAAGCGGCGGCGAGATCGGTGCCGACGCTGCCGGCGAACGCCATCTTCGCGGCTTCGAGCGTCGCCCGGTCGGTGACCCGGCGACCGTTCACCATCTTGGCTTCAAGACCCAAGCGCGAGGTCAAGGCCGTCAGCCGAGCACCACCACCGTGCACGACGGCGACGGCGGTGCCTTGGTCGACGACTTTCTTCACTTCGTCGGCGACGTCGGTCAATGCTTCCGGGTCGTCTACGATACCGCCGCCGAGCTTTAGGACCAAAATGTTCATGCGAAGATCCCCGCGAGAAGGGCCTTCTGAGCGTGCAGGCGGTTGGCCGCCTGCCGCACCACGACCGAATGCGGCCCGTCGAGCACGCCGTCGCTGACGACGACGTTGCGGCGAACGGGCAGGCAGTGCATGAAGACGCCGTCGTCGGTACGCTGCATTTCTTCTTCCACGACTTGCCAGTGCTGGTATTTGGCGCGGAGCGGCAAGTCGAGCTCCGGCTTGCCGTAAAACTTCGGGCTCGACCAGCTCTTGGCATAAATGACGTGCGCGCCGTCGAAGGCCGGCGCCCGGTCGTAGACTGCCTGCAAGGAGCCGCCAGCGGCCAAAGCCGTTTCGCCCCAGTTGGCGAGCGTGTCGTCGCCGAACATGTACTCTTTCGGCGCCGCGATGGTCAGGTCGACGCCGCACTGCGCCGCGGCCAAGGCGAAAGATTGGGGGACGGCGAGCGGCAAAGCTTTCGGGTGGTTGGCCCAAACCAGCGACACCTTCCGGCCGCGAAACCCGCCCGGGGAGGTCTCTTGGATCGTCATCATGTCGGCGAGCGCCTGGCACGGGTGATACATTGCCGATTCCAGATTGATCACTGGCACCGTGGCGTGTTTGGCGAAGGCCGCGAGCACGGGATCGAGAAGGTCGTCCTCCCAGCTTTTCAGACCGGGAAAGCAGCGGACCGCCAGGGCGTCGACGTATTGGCAAAGGACCGGCACGGCCTCGCGCACGTGCTCGACCTTCATTCCGTCCATGACGACGCCGTCGCGGTGCTCGAGGTCCCAAGTGCCGGCGCCGATTTCGAGGGGAATCGCCGAGCCGCCGAGCTGCTGGATGGCGACCGTCATCGACACCCGCGTCCTGAGCGACGGGTTGAAGAAGATCAGACCGACGGTCTTGCCGGCGAGCGGGCGTCCGAGGTTGGCGCCGGCCTTCTCTTGTTTCGCGGCCAAGGCCGCGTCAAGGAGTTGACGGAATTCGCCGCCGCTCATGTCGCCGGTCGACAAAAAGGAGCGGCCCTTCAAGAAAGCCAGCGGCGCCGGCCGATGCAGTTCAAGAGGAAGCATGGAGCACCTCGTGAACGCTGGCGAAGGTCGACAGGAAAAGTGCGACTTCGCTGGCCGCCAGGCAAAGCGGCGGCATGAGACGGAGCGTCGCCTTGTGCTCCGAGGTTCCCGTGATGACGCCGCGCTCCAGCAGGGACTTTTGCCAACGCGCGGCGTCGCCCGCGACAAGCTCGATCCCGAGTAGCAGGCCCTGGCCGCGCACTTCCTTCACTCCCGGAAAAGTGGTCAGCGCCGCCTTGAGCTCCGCTCCCCGTGCCGCGGCGTTGTCCACGAGGCCTTCGTCGAGCAGGACGGAGACCGTGGCCAAAACCGCCGCGGACGCCAGCGGGCCGCCCCCAAAGGTCGAACCCAAGTCGCCTGGCTTCAAAGTTGCGGCCACCGCTGCCGAGGCGACGCACGCAGCCACCGGAAAGCCGCCGCCCAAGCCCTTGCCGAGCGTCATCAGGTCGGGCGTGACGCCGAAGTTCGGCGCGAAGGTGAACGTCCCGATCCGGCCCATGCCGGTCTGCAGCTCGTCGTAAATCAAGAGGGTGCCGTAGGCGGTGCACAAGGCGCGAAGCTCCTGGAAAAATTCCGCCGGTGCCGCGCGGATTCCCGCCAAACTCTGAACGGGCTCCAGCAGCACCGCGGCGACGGGAGTCGTCGAGAGCACTGTGGCAACCGCTTCGATGTCACCCCAAGGCACGAAGACGTGGCCGGGGACGGTCACACCAGCAGTGGCTCGGTACTTTTCCAGGCCGGTCGCGCTCAAAGCCCCTAAGCTTCGGCCATGAAAGCTGCCGTCGAAGGACAAGACGGCCGTGCGACCAGTCGCGCCGCGGGCGATCTTCAGCGAGCTCTCGACCGCCTCGGCGCCGGAGTTGACGAAGAAGACCTTGTCGAGCCCGGAAGGCAAAGCTGCGACGAGCGCCGCGGCCGCCTCCTCTTGGTGCTCGAGCCCGACGACATTGGAATAAAATAGGAGTTTGCCCGCCTGCTCTTGCAGTGCGCGGACGAGGCGCGGGTGGCAGTGGCCGAGCGCCGCGACGGCGTGGCCGCCGTAGAGGTCGAGAAAGCGCCGCCCTTGGTCGTCCTCGACCCAGCTACCCTTGCCCTTCACCAGTTTCAGCGGCAATTTTTTGTAGGTTTCGAGGAGCGCGCTCATGGGGTGCCTCCAGCGTTGAGCAGCCCTAAGGTTTCGGGCCAACCATGCATGAGATTCAGGTTCTGTACGGCTTGGCCGGCGGCGCCCTTGCCGAGGTTGTCGAGGGCGGCGAACACGGTCAACTCCGAGCCGTCGACGGCGAAGGCCAGGTCGGCGAAGTTGCTGCCGCGCACCCAGTTGACGTTGGGCGGGGCGTCCAGCAGGCGAACGAAGGACCGACCGGCGTAGTAGGTAGCGAAGGCCTCCGCGACTTGGGCCGTGTCGACGCCCGCGACGAGCGATGCGTACACCGTGGCGTAGATTCCGCGCACGAGCGGCGTGGCGTGCGTTTGCAATACCAATTTGCCGGCCCACCCTGGCGCCACGGCGGCGAGGGCTTGCTGGATCTCCGGCAGATGCTGATGGCCGTAACTTTTGTAAGCGAACAAACTATTGGCCCGCTCCGGATGGTGCGTCCATGCCGAAGGCTTGGCTCCGGCGCCGGTCGACCCGGTTTTGGCGTCGATGATGACGCGCGGTTCGATCAAACCCCGCTGCGCCAAAGGCGAAAGCGCCAGGATCGCGGCCGTGGCGAAGCAGCCTGGATTAGCGATGTACTTCGCTTCGGCGATGAGGCCGGCATGGTTCTCGGCGAGGCCATAGACGAAGCGCTCTTGCCAGTGGGCGTCAGCGGGCTCCATTCCATAATAACGGCGAACTGCCGCGGCGTCGGACAAGCGAAAATCGCCGCTCAAATCCACGACCCGGGCGTTGGCGGGAAGGGTTGGCACGAGATCCTTGGCGACGCCGTGCGGGAGCGCCAAGAAAATGACGTCGACCGCAGGCCAGGCGTCGAGGCTGGCCGGCGCCGGCGAAATTTCCAGCTCGCAGAGTCCCCGCAGCTGAGGGTGGACGCTCGCCAAAGGTTTCGCTTCGCTGCCACTCCCGGCGAGCAAAACGAGCTCGACTTCAGGGTGCGCGAGCAGGAGGCGCAAGAGTTCGCCGCCGCCGTAACCGGTGGCGCCAAGTACGGCGACTTGCAGTTTGGCTTTCACGGCGTTCAAGACAGCGCCCCCAGCCGCTCGCCGGCCGCCAAGATCTTGGCCTCGACGATGGCGAATAAGGTGGCGCCGCCGACTATGGCGTTGGCGGCCGGAAAGCCCAGCTCTTGCCGGATGTAGTCGATGCCCATCTTGCTGTCGGTGACCGAGCCGGACAAGACGTCGGGCGACAGCTGGCGGTGCTTCAAGAGTTCGATGCCGCCCCAGGCGCTGACGAAGTCGCCGGCGCAGAAGACCGTCGCCGCCAAACTTTGACGGATCAGCGGTTCGTCGAGGATCGATCCGACGTTGTAGCCTCCGAGCAGGCCGTCACCGAGTTCGACTATGACGACGTCGGGCTTCGCCTCGCACAGGTGTCCGACGATCTGGCGCGCCACCCAGCCCAAGTCGTCGATGCCGACGGTCGAGGGGAGGCCCAAGTCGGCGAAGCTCAAAGTCGCGACGGCGCCGTTGTCGCGCATTTCGAGGGTGTCTTTCAGACAGGCGACGCCGGAGAGTTTGCCCGCGGCGACGCGGTAGCCCTTCGCCACGAAGCGTTTCACCAACTCGCTGGCGGCGCGCGTCTTGCCGGAATGCATCGAGCTGCCGCAGACGGCGACAATGGGCGCCGTGAAACGTTCAGGGCTGACGGGGACCAAGCCGAAGTCGGCCATGTTCAAACGGTGGCCGTCGCGGCTGACGGCGCCCAAATATTCGAGGCGGACGGGAGGTCCAAGCTCGTGGTGAAACCCAGTGCAGCGCCCGACGACGCCGCCCATGTTGAGCAACGCCAGCTCGTCGCCGACCGTCAGCTCGCTCGGGACGTCGCCGACGTAGCCCCTGAGCGCCCGGCGCGCGCCGACGGCGCCGATCAATACGTCATGAACGTTGAGGCGGGCTTGGCGGCCGGTCGTCAGCTCGACGAGGCCGTAGTTGGAATTCTCGCTAAGGGCGCGGACCGCGATCAGGTCGCCGGCGCGGGGCACGAAGCTCCGGAGCGACACCGTGACTTCTTCTCCCAAGCCAGCGCGCTGGGCCACGGAGCACGTTTTGTTGACCAGGAGGCGGCGGCCTTCGACCTGCGACTGGGCGACGAAGCCCGCAACCTGTCCACTTAGCGTCTGGAGCATGGCTAACCTCCTCCTTGATTGAACAACGTGAAGATCTTCTTGATCACCTTGTTCTGGTCGTCGCGGCTCCGCACCGCGATGAAGATGGTGTCGTCGCCGGCTACCGTGCCGATGATTCCCGAAATCTTGGCCTTGTCGATGTGGAGCGCCGCCATCTGGGCGTGGCCGGGGCCGGTGCGCACGACGATCAGGTTGTCGCCCGCCCGGTCGACGGTCAGCCGGTCGACGAGATTCGATTGCCCGGCTTCGACCTGCGGCAAGCGGTAAGCGCCCTCGACCTTGACGACGCCGAGCTCGTCCAGGTCTCGGGAGACGCTGGCTTGGGTCGAGTCGACGCCCTTCTTCTTCAGCTCCGTGACGAGGGCCGCCTGGTTGACGACGCGTTTGGCGCGAATCAAGTCGGCGATCTTCTGTTGCCGTGCTCGCTTGTCCAAACCGGTCCCCTTTATGCGAATTTTATGTATAATATGCAAATTAGTTGCATAAAAAGCATTTCTATACACATGTATACAATCTTCTCACTTTCGTGTAAATGGTTGATGAAGTTCACGGAGAATTTTTTATGCCGGCAGACGTTCCGCAAACCGAAAAATCCAAAGCCTGGGGCGGCCGCTTTTCCCAGCCGACCAACGCCTTCGTCCAGCAATTCACCGCGTCGATCGCCGTCGACCAACGTCTCTGGCGCCACGACGTCGACGCCTCGTTGGCGCACGCCGCGATGCTCGGAGCTGTCGGATTGATCACTCCGGAAGAAGCCCAGGCTTTGGCTTCTGGCCTTAAACGCGTCGCGACGCGGCTAGGGGAGGGGACGCTGCCTTTCTCCATTTCCCTCGAAGACATTCACATGCACATCGAGGCGGCGCTGATCGAAGATTTGGGCGACGTCGGCCGGAAGCTCCATACCGCGCGGAGCCGCAACGATCAAGTCGCCACGAGCCTCAGACTCTGGACGCGCGACGCCTTGGACCAGTTGATAGGCGGCGTCGACGCGCTGCAAGCCGCGCTGGTCGACTCGGCGGCACGCCACGCGGGCGTCGTCATGCCGGGCTACACGCACCTGCAGCGCGCGCAACCGATTCTGGCAGCGCATTCGCTTCTGGCCCATGTCGAGCGCTTGGCGCGCGACCGCTCGCGCCTCCTCGACGCCCGCTCGCGGGTCAACGTCTTGCCGCTCGGCTCCGCGGCGCTCGCCGGCACCTCCTTGCCGATCGACCGCGACTTCGTCGCCAGCCTTCTCGGCTTCGACGCGGTGGCGCCGAACTCGCTCGATGCCACGTCGGACCGCGACTTCGTCGCGGAAGCGCTCTTTGTCATGAGCATGACGGCCATTCACTTAGGCAGCCTCGCCGAGGAGTGGATCATTTACAGCACTAGCGAATTTGGCTTCATCGAATTGCCCGACGCCCTGTGCACGGGCTCGTCGATCATGCCGCAGAAGAAGAACCCCGACGTACTCGAGCTCGTCAGAGGCAAGGCGGCGCGCGTCATTGGCGCCCTCCAGTCGACGCTCGTGCTGCTGAAGTCCTTGCCGATGGCCTACAACCGCGACCTCCAAGAAGACAAGGCGCCGCTCTTCGACGCCTTCGACGCCGTTTCCGCCTCGCTCGCTGCCATGACGCAGGTCGTCACCGGCATGCGCTTCAAGCGGGAGGCGATCGGGGCTACCCTCGACCGGGGCTTCCTCGACGCCACGACCGCCATGGAAGGGTTGATTTCCTTAGGGCTCCCCATGCGGACCGCCCACGAGCAGATCGGTCGCCTGGTCCGTCAAGCCGAGGAGCTTGGGCTCGTGCTCGCGGACTTGCCCGAAAGCCTGCTGGCGGCTGTGCACCCGGACCTCCCGGCCCTGGCGCCTAAACTATTTGGAGTTTATAACTCGCTCAACGCCTTACGCAGCTCCGGTTCGTCCGGACCCGGACCGGTGGCGGCGAGTGTCGACCGTTGGCAAGACACCATACGCGCCCGCGCGGGCGCCTGCAGAGGAGAAATCGACTGTGACTGATAGCAAAACTGGCGCCAAGAAGGTCGTCCTTGCCTATTCCGGCGGCCTCGACACCACCGTGATCCTCCATTGGCTGAAAGCCCAGGGTTACGACGTCGTGGCGTTCCTCGCCGACGTCGGCCAACGCACCGAGGATCTGGAAGTCATCGGTCAGCGCGCCCTGTTCAACGGTGCTTCGGCGTTCGTCGTCAGGGACCTGAAGGCTGAGCTCTTGCACGAGTTCTTTTTGCCCTGCTTGGTAGCCCACGCCCGCTACGAGGACCGCTACCTACTCGGCACCTCGATCGCCCGGCCGCTCATCGCCCGCGCCCAAGTCGAAACGGCGAGGGCCCACGGCGCGTCGCTCCTCGCGCACGGGGCGACTGGCAAGGGCAATGACCAAGTCCGCTTCGAATTGACGTATCAAGCGTTGGCTCCCGAGCTCGGCACCCTCCCCGTTTGGCGCGAGCCCAAGTTCCTCGCGGCGTTTAGTTCCGGGCGGAAGAGCCTCTTGGCCTACGCGGAAAGGCACGGCCTGAACGTCAAGGCCAGCGCCGCGAAGCCTTGGTCTTCCGACGACAATTTGTTGCATATTTCCTACGAAGCCGGCCTGCTCGAGGACCCGTGGCTCAACGCGCCGCCGGCCCTCTTCGAGCGCCTCGTCCACCCGTCGGCGGCGCCTGACGCTGGCGAACGGTTCATCATCCACTGGCGTGAAGGCACACCCGTCGCCGTGTCGGAAGCCAACGCCCAAAAGCCGCATGCCGACGGCCATGGAGTCTTGAGCTACGAACCCGGAGCCGTCCTGGCCGAAGGCTTCGCCGCCGTCTTCGACTTCCTCGATCGCCGCGCCGCGGCGCACGGCGTCGGCGCCCAAGGGCTCGTCGAATCGCGCTACGTCGGTATGAAGTCGCGCGGCGAATATCACGCCCCCGGCCACACGCTATTGCTAAAGGCGCACCAAGACCTGGAAGCGCTTTGTTCGACCGGCAGCTTGATCCAGGAGAAGGCGAAACGCATGCCGGATTTCGCCACGATGATTTACAACGGCTATTGGTTCGACCCGGCGTGCGCGGCGCTGCGCGCGTTTTATGCGTCGACGCAGGCGCGCGTCACGGGCGAGACGCGGGTCTATCTCTACAAGGGCAACGTCTTCTCGGAAGGCCGCCGGTCGCCTTACTCCCTCTATGACGCCGCGGTAGCTTCGATGGACGGGGAGACGCCGGCGTACTCGCAAGCCGACGCCTCGGGCTTCATCCGGCTGCATGGATTGCCGCTGCGGCTTAGCCATGCCGTGGCCGCGAAAGAAGACGTTAATCTTTGATATATTGAATTATGTTCACCGCCGCCGTCGAGGCCGACTTGATGCGCTTAGGCATCGAACAAGCGCTTGGCGAGGAGAAGCCGAAATGATTCCTGGGTGGGGTTCCGTTCATTATAGGGGAGCCGCCCGTCCCGCCGCAAGACATAGCTTTTGGCTATCTCACGGATGATCGTTATGTATTTTCGCCTATACGGCATTGGTTGTTAGGTTGATCGTTGTAACCGAACGCCAAGGGGAAAAAGACCATGCAGAATCTTCGTATGACGTTGGTAAGCGCAGTGGTTTTGTCCACTGCCGCCCTCGTTCCGACCGCCGAAGCGCGCCAGTTCGAGACTTTCAAGGACTACTGCAACCACCGCGCAGACCTGGCGCCGGACGTCGAGCAAACGGTTCAGGCCATCCTCGACAACCTCTTCGTGACTTGGGACGGTCCCCAAAGCCCGGTCGACTGGGACTGCAACGCCGCCGTCAGTCGCCTGGCTGAGACCCAGTCGCTATCGCTCCTCGACCGCAGCGACACCTTTTTTCCGCGTGTCACCACGGTCAACGGGCTCGAGCCACTCGAAACGCTGCAAGGCTTGACCGAGTTGACGGTCGGCGGTTCCATGGACGCCATCGAGAGAGTTTACGACATCGCCGGCTTCGCCAATTTGGTGCATCTTAAAAAACTCGACCTTCGCTTCGGTTCGATGGCAAACGTCGAGAGCCTGGGTTACTTGCCGTTTCTCGAAGAGCTGCGCATCAGCGCTTGGTCCTTGCCGGAGCTTTGGCGTTTTAGAGCGCTGAAGAAGATCACGATCAACGCGGAAAATGGCGACGAAATCTACTTTGGGAAGCTCTCGACCTTGCCGTCCCGCATCGAGTCGCTCCTCTTCAGCGGCTCCGGCTTCGTCCAGGGCATGCCGCCGCACTTCGGTACGGATCAGTTAGCCTCCCTCGACGTGGCGCTGTTCAGAGACAAGCTCTCGCTGACGACGCTCAACCTCAGCAACGTCAACCTCGTCAACGGCCAAGACCTTAAGGAGCTCTTGGGTCTCACGTCATTGACCCTGCAAAACTTGGCCTCCGGTGCCCTCGACGTCTCCGGGCTCCCGAGTCTCGCCACGATCAAAGTGCAAAATAGCCAGCTCACTGGCTACGACACCTTCGGCGCCGTCCCGTCGCTGAAGTCGTTGACCCTGAACGACGCGGGCCTCGCCAACGTCGACTTCGCCTCGACCCTGACCGCGCTGGAATACCTCGACGTCGAGCGCAACGTCTTGAACTCGGTAGCGGGTCTGAGGAACCTGCCGGCGCTCAAGGAACTCCACGCCGCGAACAACCACCTCGCGGCCTTGGTGGACTTGGGGCTCCTCACGTCGCTTCAGGTCTTGAACCTCAATTCCAACGACATCATGTCTCTTTTCTACCTGTCGAACCTCTCCGAACTCGTGAGCTTGGAAGCTGGCAACAACCAGATTTATTCGCTCGTCGGCACCGAGCACATGGCGAAGCTCCAAAGGCTGAACCTCGCCAACAACCAGCTCTACTCGCTCCATGGCCTCGAAGGGCTGCAGTCGCTGACGGCTTTGGAACTGGCCGGCAACCGGTTGAGTGACGTGCGCGTGCTCGAAGACTTGCCGGCGCTGCATGGCTTGCAGAACCTCGACCTGTCGCACAACAAGATCCTGTCGACGCGCGGGCTAAAGGCGTTCACGGCTCTTAAAACGCTGTCCCTCTACGACAACTCCGTCGGCGACCTGCAAGATCTCGCAGGCCTGACCTCACTGGAACATCTGGAGCTCAGCTACAACAACGTCTCCGACGTCGCCCCGCTCACGACGCTCACCAATCTTGCCTACCTCGACATCGGCCAAAACCGCATCGTCGACGTCTCGCCCCTGGCTACGCTCACCAACATCCGCTACTTGCTCAACCTGGGTGACAACCAGATCACCGACGCGAGCCCGCTACTTGTCCTCGCCAACCAGGGCTTCCGCCTGATCCTGAGCGGTAATCCGCTCATCGCTCAGGTGTGCCCGGTGGGGGCGTCCTGCGAGTTTTGAGACCCGTAGGCCGTTCAGCGTTGCCGCAATTCCGCGCTTCAGCGATAAAAGAGAGTGCCGTTAGTTTTCGCTGAAGCGCGGAAACGCAGAACGGCCGGCGCGGTTTCACTCCCGCACCAAAGCCCCGTAAAGATCCGGCCGCCTGTCCCGAAAGAATCCGAACGCCGCGCGGTAAACTTCCTCTTCCGCCAAGTCGACCTCGGTGACGATTACGCCTTCATCCTTCCGGCCGAGTTCCGCAACGATCGTCCCTTGGTGGTTGGCGACGAACGAGTGGCCGTAGAAGACCTGCCCTTCTTCCTCGCCGATCCGGTTGGCGGCAACGACGGGTAAGACGTTGCAGACGGCATGGCCGACCATCGCGCGCTGCCAAGGATCCTTCGTGTCGAGGTCGGGTTGGCCCGGTTCCGTGCCGATGGCTGTCGGGTAGAGCAGGATCTCGGCGCCCATGAGCGCCATGGCGCGGGCGCATTCCGGGAACCATTGGTCCCAGCAGATGCCGACGCCGATCTTGCCGTAGGCGGTGGACCAAACCTTGAAGCCGGAATTCCCGGGGCGGAAGTAATATTTTTCCTCGTACCCCGGACCGTCGGGAATGTGGCTCTTCCTGTACGTTCCGAGGAGCGCTCCCGTCGCGTCGATCATGGCGACCGAATTGTAGTAATGCGGGCCGTCCTTTTCGAAGAAGGACACCGGCACTACAACCTTGAGTTCTTTCGCCAAATCTTGGAAGCGGCGGATCGTCGGGTTGTCTTCGACCCGTCGCGCCAGGGCGAAGAATTCCTCGCGCTCGACTTTGCAGAAGTAGGGGCCCTCGAACAGCTCAGGCGGCAGCACGACCTGGGCGCCCTTGGCCGCGGCGGCGCGCACGAGCCCTTCGACCTTGGCGACGTTGGCGTCGCGCGAACCGGAGAGCGCACATTGAAGCGCCGCGAGGCTGACCGTTCTCTTCATGCTCGCCCCGCCTTGGCCGTGGGCTGCTGCTGCGTGATGCAGTGGAAGGACCCGCCGCCGGTCAGCAGGGCCTTGGCGCCGAGTCCGATGATCTCGCGGCTCGGAAAGCAGCCCGCGAGCGTGTCGATCGCCTCGCCGTCGTAAGGAGAATCATAGAGCGGCACGAAGACCGCGTCGTTGGCGATGTAGAAGTTCAGGTAGCTGGCGGGCATCACCGAGCCGTCGGTCGCCAAATGCCGGCCGACGGACGGCAAACGGACGACGTCGAGGTGACGACCCTTGGCGTCGGTCGACTCCTCCAGCGTCGCGATGATGCGGTTCAGCACGTCGAAGTTAGGGTCTTGGCTATTCCGCGGCGCCATGCACGCCACCTTGCCGGGTCCGACGAAGCGCGCGATGTTGTCGATGTGGCCGTCGGTATGGTCGTTGAGCAGGCCGTCGCCGAGCCAAATCAACTTGTCGAGGCCGTAAGCGTCCATGACGAGTTGCTCGATCTTGGCGCGTCCAAGGCCCGGGTTGCGGTTTTCGTTGAGCAAGCACTGCTCGGTGGTGAGGGCCGTGCCCTCGCCGTCGACGTCGAGGGAGCCGCCCTCGAATACCAACGGTACGCTCAACGGAGCCAGACCGGTCTTCTTCGCCACGGCCTTGGCGACGAGGTCGTCGCCGTCCATGACGTACTTGCCGCCCCAGCCGTTGAAGCCAAAGCACACTGGCGTGAGCTCGTGTTGCGTGTTGCGCATGAAGACGGGCGCCGTGTCTCGCAGCCACACGTCGCCATACGGAACGTCGTGCAGGTTGCAAGCAACGCCGGCAAGCGTGCTCTCAGCCGCGGCGCGAACCTTTTTGTTCGCCACGAGGATCTCGAGCCGCTCGCCGCCTTGCTTGGCGAACGCCCGGCACAGCGTCACGAATTCCTCTTGGGCTGCCGCAAGGTGCTCGAGCCAGGCTTCGGGGTCCCACGGAAAAGCGGTCCAGCAGGCATCGTGCGGCGCCCATTCGGCAGGTTGGCGGAGGTCGCCCCGTTGCCGAGTCGCCTTTGGATTCGAATGCTTCTCGTCACCCATCTCGTCGCCCTTTACCCGCCGTTTTAGCGAGCCATCATACCTCAGCGCTGGCGATTGACAAGTGCTCCAAGTCGCAGCCTTTACACCAACCTACCTAAGGTTCGACCTCGGGCGAGCCGGTGTCCGATTCGCCCGAGCGGAGTTTTTCCCGGCCCCTGCGCGCCAGCTCTAGGTACTTTCGGCGGATGACTTCGAGCTCTCGGTCGGTGAGCTCCTCTAGGTCGATCAAGGCCGTGTGGGCGCCCTCTTTCGAGCGGATCAGCTCGTCGAGCTTCAATTGGACCGCTTGGCTGTCGCGGTTTTGGGTGTTTTGAATCAGGAAGACCATCAAGAACGTCACGATCGTGGTGCTGGTGTTGATAACCAGCTGCCAGGTGTCGCTGTAGCCGAAGTACCTGCCGGAGGCGCCCCAGATGACGACGATCAGGACCGCCGCGAGAAACGTCGTCGGTCGGCCGGTGGCATTGGCAATGGCTCGCGCGGTGCGCGGGAAGACACCGCCGTGCTTGATGAATTTCTTTTTAGGTATCTCGTCCATGCCCGACTCATAGCAGAATGGCCGCCGAAAAGCGAACGGGGACGACGCTCGTGCGTCGTCCCCGTCAGGCGGGCTTAATTTAGCCCCAGAAATTAGGGAGCCGTGGCAGTCGCCGAGACCGTCAGGTTGCCGATGGTGACGCCGCGGGCGTTCACGGCGCGAACCGTGACCTGCTGCGCGCCGACCGTCGAGCCGAGGGTCCACTTGGTGGTGGCCAAACCGTTGGCGTCCGAGGCGATGACGAAAGAGGTAAGCGAACCGCCGCCCGAGGCTTGGGTAAGCTCGAAGATGACGTTCTGGCCGGCGATCGGGGCGCCGTTTTGGTCCAAGACCTTGACCTGAACGTCGGCCGCGAGCTGCGTGCCGGCCTTCGCCGTCTGCGCGTCACCGGCGGCAACGGCCATCGTCGTGGCGACGAGCTTGTCGGCGGCGGTGGCCGTGAACGATTGCGGCGAATTCTTGAGGGCGTCGCCGCGGATCGAGACGGCGGTGACGAGGACGGATTGCTTGCCGACCGTGTTGCCGAGCGTCCAGTTGGTGGTGGCGTACCCAGAAGCGTCGGTGACCAAGAGGTAGCTCGAGAGCGAGCCGCCGGAGTTGGCGCCGTCGATTTGGAAGGACACTTTTTGACCGGAGAACGGCGCGCCGAACTGGTCGTAGACGCGAACTTTGAGGGGGCTGGCGAGGGCCGCCGTGATTTGCGCGGCTTGGCCGTTACCGCCGGTCAGTTCCAAGGTGTCGGCGTACTTGAAGGGGATCGGCTGGGTGGTGCCGCCGAAGAGCTTGACGGTCAGACTGCCCAAGTCCTTCCTGACGGTGTTGTTCGGGCCGTCGGCGACTTGGATTTCGATGCCGGAGAAGGTGACTTCGAGGCCGGCTTCCGTGGCGGCATCCGGGATGACGGAGAAGATCGGCTCGAGAGTGACGGTGTTGCCGTCGACGTAGGCGTTGACTTGCTCAGCGGCGCCGTTGTTCGCGACGGTGTCGCGGATGCGGGCGGTGACGGCATTGGTCAAAAAGGCGGTTTGCTTGTCTTCCGTGCCGGGAGCGAGCTTGATGGCGCGGTTGAAGACGAGGCTGATGCGGCCGCGGGAGTCGTAGTCGGCGTCGTCGAGGCTAGACGAGACGAGCACGAGATCCGAAGCGCGCGAGTCGCTCAAATTGACGACGACCGAATACGGGTCCGGCTGGTTGACGCCGGTGTTGCCGAGGCCGACGGTGATCGAACCGGCTTGCGCTTCTTGGAAGAGACCGCCTTGAGGAGGCAAGACGTCGTAGTTGTAAACGCCGCCGAGCATCAGGCTGTCTTTCGAGAAAATCACTTCGCCCTTGGCGTCGGTCTTCATGACGACCGGTTGGCTGCGGAAGTTGAGCGGCGCGAGGAACGCGGCGTCGTCGAAGAAGCTGCGGCCCTGGGGCGTCAAGCGAACGGTGGCGGCTTCGACCGGGGCGCCGTTGTGGACGACTTGGAATTTCAGGTCTTGCGTCTCGATGCCGATCGGATAGAGGCGAATGTTGGCGATGCGGGTCGGCTCCGGCTTGCGGATGTCGACGGAGGCTTTCGGGGATTTCTGAGCTAGGGTCGATTCGATTTGCACGTTGGAATAGAATTCGCCGAAGCCGTGGAAGCGGGCGAAGATCGGGAACGATTCGTCGAGCGGCACGCCGCAGAGCACGAATTCACCTTTGAGGTAATCGGCATTGTCGGCGGGCACGGCGCCGAGATGCGACGAGTGCGCCAAGACGAAGATGCCTTCGTCGGCTTGCTTGCCGCTGAGCGCGATGCGCTCGCCGGTTTGGCCGTTGATCACCACCCCTTGAACGCAGCCAGAAGAGTGGCGTTCGTCGAAGGCGGTGCGGTCTTGAATGTGATCTTGCTTCTTGGACATGACGCCGCAGGCGGCGGACAGGGCGGACAGGGCGAGGATGGGCCATACGGCCCGGCTAGCAGACTTCATCAATTTCAACTCCAGCAACAGGTAATGGAAGAGCAGCAGCTACAACAGGGGAATCTGAAGAACAAGGAAGAGTTTTGCCCGGGAGTGCCCGGCCGGGGCGCTTCTGCAGAAAGCGTTCCTCATCCGGTCGGGCGCTAACCCCCATATTTTGGAGGACAGGGGGAGGGAAGGGACGAAACAAGCCTGTCTAAAGTTTATACGCGCGTCAGTCGTATACGTCGGGGTACGTCACCGACGTACAAATTACGAAGGTGTTGAGCGTGCTGCCATCGCCCAGCGACAACAGGACTTTCTGCACCACTGAGTCGACGTGTTGCTCGCCGAGGCTCGGGTCTTGGTTGACGACGTGGTTGACGTCGATGGGGTCGGCCGCGATGTGGACCGCCGCTTCATTGAGCTTTTGGTCTTGGTAGGACCAGGTGACGACGTTGGCGCCCCAGACCTCTTCTTCCGTGCGGCGCACTTGGCCATCGGCGCTGGCGCAGTCTGTCGTGCCGATGGCGGCGAGCGCCGAGGCGGAAGACAGGGTGAAGAGAAGGGCTGCGACTCGGCGACCGACGGTCCCAATTATATTGAATCCCTGCATGAGCGAACTCCTTTCCCAATCAAGGGCTTATCTAACCCGTGGACCAGCAGGGCAACCGCGGTACCATTTGGCAGCCTGGCAAGACGCCTAGCTAGGGCTCGAAAACCACTAGAAAATTAGATAGTTGGCGGAAGTTCCAAGTCCCCAAAGCTAGGCTCCGTAAGCTGCAGGTGCAGCCTTTTGAATGCAACGGCCGAAGCATGAGCCAGCGTTATGGAATTGCCACAATCGGTAATTTTTTGAACAGCAAAAACAATCATTAAAATTAATAAAGTCAATGTTGTATAATTTTAATGTTAACTTTTTTCGCGCCATTGCCGAAGAGCAGATAGTGAGTCGACGGAGGCAGGCCGTGAACAAGACGAGGCTGAGACAAATCGCCGAGAAAGTGCAGGCGACCGAGCATTCGGATTACCGGACTTTCCTGCAGGCCGTCTATGCCGCCGCCAAGGCCGAAGAAACGTCTTATTCTTACGCTAAGCTTTCCACTGACCTTGGCCTGGGCTCGAGCAACGCCCACAGCGTCATTCACGGGCGCCGCCCGCTCACCGAAAAGGCCGGGCTGAAGATCGCCGAAGAGCTGAAGCTCAACGCGGTGCAGCGTCGTTATCTTTTGGCGTTGATCCGCCAAGAGCGTTCGGACGACGTCGGCGAACGCGAAGCAGCCTTCGCCGAGCGCCTCGAGCTGAAACGCAAACTCTTGCCGACCGAGCTGAGCCGGAGCCAGTTGGCCTTCTTCGAGCATTGGTATCATGCGGCGATTCTCGAACTCTTGCGCTTGGACCGCGGTCGCGACCAACCGGAATGGCTGGCCGCCGAACTCCGCCCCGAGGTTTCCGTCGGTGAAGTGAAAGCGAGCTTGGCGCTCTTGACCGAGCTCGGCTACCTCGCGCCTTCCGCCGAGAAGGGCCGGCTCTTCCCGACGGAAGCGACGATCTCGACCGGCAACGAGGTGCGGGGTTTGGCCCTGACCAGCTATCACCGGCAAATGCTGGCCTTGGCCGTCCGCGCCTTAGACAGCATCGCCCAGGAAGACCGCGACATCAGCGCCATCACCGTCGCCGTCTCGGCTGACCTTCAAGCCAAAATGAAAGACGAAATCATCGCGCTGCGCAAACGCTTCCTGAAGCTGGCGGAAGAAGAAAACGCCACGACCGGCGACATCTATCAATTGAACATCCAGCTGTTCCCCTTGGCAAAAAAAACGAAGGACCGGCAATGACGACCAATCTGTACGCGCGGCTCTTCGCCCCGATTTCTCTTCTCCTGATCCTCTTCGGCGCCGGTTGCGGCGTGGAAGCCGGCAACCCTGACACCGGCGACCAGCCGAAGACCGGCAAGGTGTCGTTGAACTTCGCCCGAGTCTTCGACATCCAAGGCCAAAGCTTCAAGTTGGCGCTGACTGGCGCCGAGCTGCGCTCTGGCAACGGCGCCGCCGCGGTGACGTCGAGCTTGAACCCCGCCACCGATTCGCTCGAACTCTTCGGCTTGACCGACGACCAGAGCTCGGTGCTGGCGGCTAGTTCCGACACCGTTCCGGTCGGCACCTACGATCACATCTACGTCAAACTCAACGGCAAAGCGCCGGTGTCTTACACGACGGACGGCGGCGACGCGCGCTCGATCGGTTTCGGCAGCGAAGGCCAAAGCGCCTTCAAAGTCCAGCAAACGGTGGAAGTCAAAGAGGGCGAGACGACGGATTTGGTCGTCAGCCTGGACGCTCGCCGCTCGCTCGTGCATCCGGACGACGACGACGACCCGAACCACCTCGTCTTCCGGCCGCGCGGTGGCGCCGAACGGCGCGACCACGGGCTAGACTACGAGGGGTCGGTCGGCGCCACGAGCGGCGGCGCCTTCGTCTGCGCCTATCTGTATGCGGCAATCACCTTCTCGCCGCCGGCGGAAATGCACCCGGACGGTGACGGCGACAGCGATGGCCCTGGGAATGAGCCCCCAAAAGGGCCGGACCTCGACCCGCGGCCGACTTACCCGACGCTCGACGACGTCGTCAAGGACACGACCGACGAGTGCCCGAACGCCTTCGACCGGACGCGCGTCGAGGCGGACGGCAGCTGGCGCTTCCATCATGTCAGGCCCGGCACCTTCGATTTCCGCCTTTTCAAGACCGACGGCTCGTTCCAAGACTTGGCTGGCGGTATCGTGCTCACTCCGCCGGCGCATGGCGAGGGAGGCGAAGGACGCGAGCCCGGGGGCGATCATGGCGGCGACGACCACGGCGGCCATCCGCCGCCGCCGCCGCCACCCGAAGCACTCGAGTGAGTCGTGCTAAACTTGAAAGATGAAACTCTCGCTCATCCTCTTGCTCGTTGCTGGCTGGGCCGTCGCGGATCCGGCGCGTCCGGGCGCGGCGCCGGCACCGGTTGCCGCGACAAAACCCGCGGCCGCGGCGACCAACGCACCCGTCGCGCCGGCTCCGACGCCACCCGTCGCCCCCGTCTACACTTTTCTACTTCGGCAAATTCAACGTCACGTTGGACTGGTTGAATTTCTACACGCCGATCAGCCAAGCCAAGGTCGCCTCGAAGGT